>JBDUAE010000003.1:0-25179 GCA_040004805.1 Chthoniobacterales bacterium
GCGTCTTGGCGAAACTGAGCGGCGAGGATTGAGGCGCGGCGGGCGGGGCGATCGGAAGGCGCGGGCTTGGCAGGCCCGATTCGAAGCGTAGCGTAGCGAGTGAGTTTTATCCGAACCGGCTTTCGCGAACTGGGGCTGAAAGTGCGCCGCCAGAAGACGCGGATGGCGTTGCGCCACGAGAAGCGAAATCTCCAGAAGACCGAGATCGCGCTCGGTCGCGAAGGCGTGACGCAGGCGGTTAATTTTCCAGAGCTGCGGACGGAAATCGTGGCCTTAAAAAAGCTCGAACAGGAGCAAAAGGAGGTGGCGCTTCGCATCGCGCACGTGGAAGAGAGCTTGAAGCAAATCGAGACGCAGCGGCAGCAGAACGCGAAAGAGCAAAGCGAAGCATTGGCTTCGCTCGAAACCGAGAAAAAACCGATGGTGCAGTTGCGGGACGAGGCGAAAACGGCGGCTGATTTATGCGACCGCGAACTCGCCGGGGTCGATCGGCGGTTGCAGGAAAATGATACGGCAGATCGCGAGCTTTTGGAGGCCCTAGCAGTCTTGCAGCAGGAGACGCCGCCGCCGGCTGATTTTGACCAGCGCAGCAGCGCATTAAGCAGCAAACGCGTGCATTTGCCAGAGCAGCGGAACGAGATCGCGCGGGCGCGGGCCGGGAGCGCGGAGGCTTGCCGCACGGCTAAGGAAAAGCTGGAGCAACAACAGAAGCGCCTGGACGAAATCGATAAGCGCATGTCGGCCGTGCGCGCAGATTTTGAGGAACGCGATCGGGTCTTGAACGAGAACAGTCGCTCACAGCAGGACGTTTTGAAGGAGGCCCGGACGCATCATCAAACGGTCGAAGAGCGGAAGAATCCTGCGTATCTCAACATCGGCCGTCACCTCGCGACCCAGGGAATTGCTCCGCCGAATGCGCCTGAGCTGTTGCAGGATGTGACTCATCGCCGGACGGCGGTGGAAAAGCATTCGCAGCACAAGGCCGAGCTCGCGGTCCTCTCAAGCCAGATCGACAAGCAGGAGCTGCGTAAATTTTATTTCAGCGGCTTTTCCATTTTTGTCCTTTTGGTGATCATCCTGCCGCTCGTCTTTCAGTCTCCCGCGAAACGAGAGTGGTTGCCCTCAGAAACGGAAGCAATCTTGTCGGTAAATATGCAGAAGATGCAGCACGATGAAATGCCGAAACGCTGGGACAAGGATCAGCCTGAGGAATGGAAGGGAGTGTGGTCGGGTTTGGTTGGAAATGCGAAGCTCACGCCGGGACTCAATCTTTCACGCGATGCTTACCGCGTGACGCGCGCTATGACTACCGCGGGGCCCGGGGGAGTACGCGAGTTTATTCTGGTGCAGGCTAAGGACGATGTCACCCCGGTGATCCGGGCGGTGGAACAGAAAAGCGAATTTGAGCGGCAACCAGTGGACGGGTTGGCGGTGTGGCGGCGGCCGGGTTTTGCGATGGCACGGGTCGGGCCGCAGACTTTGGCGGTCGGCTCACAACCCGAGGTGGAAAAATTAGTCCAGGTGCGCCTCGGAATTAAGCAGGATCTCAAGATCACGGGTCCGCTGTTCAATCGTTTTCTTGCCCTCGATAAAGACAGCGCGCTCCGGCTGGTTTCGAGCGATCCGCCGAGCTTCGCCCGTTTGTTTAATCCAATCTTCACTCACGAACTGCTGGACGGTGCGCAGATTCTCGCACTGGGCCTGGCTCTGGAAAATCCCGTGAAAGGTCGGCTCTTGCTTCGGATGAAATCGGGGAAGGAAGCCGAGCAAAGGGCGCAGCAGATGCGCAGTGAACCGCAGCAGTGGCTGCGCCTCCAGGATTCGGACGCGTTGCTCTACGTGCAGTCGCCCGAGGTGACAGTTCAGGACGCTGACATCGAAGTCCGCTTTGATGTGCCGGAGAATAGTGCTCGACTTCTCTTGCAGCGCATTGCAAAGACGAACGCGCCGCCCGCGATCGCGGGCCCATAGCCGGAGCGCTGGTGGCTCCGCGACCGACCGAAGTTTCAAGGCAGATTTTTGTCTCGTGAGCAATATTTTCATACGCACCTTCTTCCTGGCCGGCCTCTTGGCCAGTGGCATCCGCTCGGCTTTTCCAGCCGCGCCGGATGCGGATCTGGTCCCGATTCGGAAGGTGGATCGGACAATTTTGGTGGATCTCCGTTACGGCAGCTCGCGTAACATCACCGGGCACCCACTTTATCCCCGCGGCATGCCGGCCATGCTGCGGCCGCACGTGGCGGCAAAATTACTCGTGGCCCAGGCCTTCCTGCGCGAACACAAGATGGGTTTGAAAATCTGGGACGCCTACCGACCCAAGAGCGCCCATGAGCAACTCTGGCAATACTCATCGCGTAATCCCGATTACGTGGCGGACCCCTCGGCCGGAGGTTCACTGCACACTTGCGGGGTGGCGGTCGACGCGACGCTGGTGGACGAGAAAGGCCGCGACGTGCCAATGCCGACGGACTTCGACGATTTTACCGACGCGGCGATGTTGCAATACAACGGCGACGACCCGGTGGTGCGGCGGAATTTACACCTACTACAGGGCGCAATGGCGCGCGCGGGCTTCTACGGTTTGCGGACGGAGTGGTGGCATTTCGTGTCGAGGGATTGGAAAGATTACCAGCCCATTCCCGAGATCGTGATGGGCCCGTGGGGTTTGCCGCGAGTGGGTCAGCCCAAGCCGGCGGCCGGTCCGATCGCTCCGGCGCGCGCTCTCCCGGTGGACGATCCCGCCGGCTCTCCAATCCCCGGCCACGAGAACTCGGAAGCACGTCGGCGATCGGCCGAGCGATAATTATCCGACACCGTTCGTTAGGCGGGCGCGAGTGCGACCTGCCGGCAAATCCATCCACCGCCTAAAACAGTATCGCCATCGTAGAAGACCGCGGCTTGGCCGGGCGTGACGGCTTTTTGCGGCTCGTGTAATTCGATCCGTGCGGTGGAGTCGGGCAGGGGAAAGAGAGTGGCGCGAGTGCCCGGATGGCTATAACGGATTTTAACCGTCACCTCGACGGGTTCGTCGGAGATTCCGCGACTAACCCAATTTACTCGATCGATTTCGAATTCCTCGGAGGTCAAATCTTCCACGCTGCCCACGATGACACGATTCGTCGCGGGATCGATATCCACGACGTAGCGCGGCTGCGGCGAACCGCCGGGAAGACCTTTCCGCTGGCCGATGGTGAAGAGCTCGATGCCCCCATGTGGCGCGATGAAGTTGCCTTCGAGATCGTATATTCCGCCTTCGTGAAATTCATCCTCGCCCAAATGCGACCGGAGGAACGCCTTGTAATCATTGCCGGGTACGAAACAAATTTCCTGGCTATCAACTTTCTCCGCGACCTTCAGCCCAAGGGTGCGCGCGATCTCTCGGATTTCGGGTTTTGACATGGCGCCGAGCGGAGTGAGCGCACGTTGGAGCTGAGCCTGACGCAGGCTAAACAGGAAGTAAGACTGGTCCTTCCGCGAGTCCGCGCCTTTCCGTAGTACGGCTCGGTCACCGTGATGCTCGATGATCGCGTAATGTCCGGTGGCGATGTAATCGCAATCGAGCGCCTGTGCCTTTTCCCAAAGACTCCCAAACTTCAGCTTCTCGTTGCACATCACGCACGGATTCGGCGTGCGACCAGCCTGATATTCGGAGGAGAAATAATCGATCACGACCCGCTCGAATTGGTCCGCCTCGTCGACTACGTAATGTGGAAAGCCGAGCGCGTGGGCCACATTGCGCGCATCGGCCACGGCTTGCGGGCCGCAGCATTTATCTTCCGCGCGCGAGATGCAGTCCTGCGGCCAAACCTTCATGGTCACGCCGACGACGTCGTAGCCCTGTTCCCGCAGCAAATAGCCGGCAACGCTGGAATCGACTCCGCCGCTCATGCCGAGCAGAACCCGCTGTTTCATCTTTTTCACGAACTTCCAGCGTCGGCGAAAGTGGCACAACGGTCAACGCTCGCCGCGCACCGGTCGGCTAACGAATGGACTTCCGCGCAGCGTAAAACGCCACGGCAATTCGGCGGCGCGGGTAATACCGATCCGCTCGTCTGCGACCACGGCAACGTCGTTGCTCGAACGTTCCGAGAATCCGCGCCGGGGATCGCGGCAGAGATCGAGTTCGTGATGACGAAAGGTGATTCCTAGCGCTTGGGTCAGCTTCCCGGGCCCGGAGCAAAGCTGCCGCAGTTTATCGACGCCGCGGCGTTTCGCCATTAAAGCCAGGCCAGCGGTGGGCTCGATCGCGCGCACTAAAATCAGACCGGTCCGGGGAGCGCCTTTCACGAGAACATTCAACATCCAATGCACCCCGTAATTTAGATAGATGTAGGCGGCACCGGGTTGATTTCGCTCCACGAAACTACGCGCGCTGGGACGAAAGAACGTGTGACAAGCTTCGTCGTTTTCCGTCAGGTACGCCTCTGTTTCCACCACCACGCCAGCGCATCGGCCCCAGTGTAGTCGAGTGCCAATAAGGCTACGCGCACAAGCCAGAGGATCGCCTTGGAAAAACGAAACTCCGAGACGGCGATCTGAAATTGCCGGCGGTTCAGGCAACGTAGCCGACATTATTCCGTCGGCGGAAAGCAAATCGGCTGAGGAATGTCACAGTCGTCCGGATCTCCATAACGGAAGGCGGGAATGAATTTCGCACCCTGGAAATCGGCGACGATGGCTGCCCCAAATCCGAGGAGCGGCGGCTCTTCGTTGAGCACTTGTAAGTCCTTCAATTCTCCGTTCCGATCGACTTTGAGTCGGGTATCGACCACGGCTTTCATCGGGACGGGCGTACCTCCTTCAGGAAGGGTAAGGCCATGAAACTTGGAATCGCCGCCGATCACCGGCTGGGGCGCGACGAAGTCATGCAGGGCCTTAATTTCGTCTGGATCCTGATTCAAGAAAATCTGGATGTGTGGCGTCCCAGCAGCGGAAAAAATCGCAGTCCCGAAAAGGAGAACGCTCACGGGCTGATACTGATAAATCGGCGGAGTAAATTTGAGGTTCAAAAAGCGTCTCTCGAGTTCTTGCGCGAGCGGTTCCGTCCCTGGCATCGCGCGGTAGGTCCAGGCATTGGTAGCATCGCCGTTCGGCGCGACTAGAGCGCAAAACATGACCGCACCATCCTTTTGTCCCTTTTTTAAGAGGTCGTTGGAATCGATGCGGTTGATCAGGCTATCCTTTCCCGCCCCAATCACAGCCGGACGAAACTGCGGCCGCTTATTTTGGGCAGAGAGCGGCAGAACCACTCCGAGGAAGAGGAGAACGCCGACGAAACGAAGGAAGCTGCGCATGGGCTTACGCAAGCCATGGTTGCGCGTTTTCGCAACCTCAAACTGGAGCTCTGCGAAAGGGAAAGGTCAGCTTACGATCGCGTGTGCCTGCAATTCTTCGAGGGTGACAAACTCAAGGGCAGAGGCATGGGTTGCTTCTAGGTCCACGGGCGCGGCCCGTCCACGTTGCAACGCGTCCTTCCAGCGAGTCACGCACACGCACCAGCGATCGCCGGGTTCGAGACCGGGGAACTCAAATTCCGGACGCGGAGTGACAAGGTCGTTCCCATCGAGGACGGAGAAATCGAGAAATTCGCGTGTGAGCTGGACGCAGACGGTGTGCAACCCGACGTCGCCGGGGCCGGTGCGGCAATAGCCATCGCGATAAAAGCCGGTCATGGGATCGCGGCAACAGGAGCGGAGTTCGGTGCCGAGGACGTTTGTGGGCATGGCGGAGAGCATAGCACCGGGGCGAACTTTGGGCGCGGGAGTTTTGCCGAGAATCAATCGGGATGGTATGCGAACCAGGCAATGACGGGCACGAGCGAGATCACAGCATTCTGGCTTTGTCCGGCCGAACCGGAGCGGAGAATACTGAGTCAGCTAATCGGCAAGCTGGCTTTGCGGTTTGACGCACCCGTTTTTGAACCGCACCTCACGATTGGCGTGGGTCCAGTGATGACGAAGATGGAAGCCGCCGAGATTTTGCATGCGCTGGAGAGCACGCCTCTTTTGTTGGAGATGAAGGGCGTGGAGTTTGCGGAGGAATTTACCAAGACGCTATTTCTGAAGTTTTCACATTCCCAGAAAGCTTCGGAACTCAGCGCAGAGATAATGTCGCGCGCGCGCTCCGCAGTTGGATACGATTTTGATCCGCACCTCAGTTTGATTTATCACGACATGAGCAGATCGGAAAAGGAAGCCCTCGCGACGACAATCGAGCTTCCCTTTCGCCGGGTGACGTTCGACTCCATCCAGGCGATCTCGTGTCGGGCGCCAATCACGAAACGTGTTGAGGTGGAGGGGTGGCGCACTCTCGGCGAGCGCCGTCTCGCTTGAGGCAGCCCTGCAGGCAGGTGAGGTTGCGTAGATGGATGACATTGCCGGCATCGATTTGGGCACGACGAATTCCGCGATCGGAATAATGGAAGCCGGATTTCCAATCTTGCTGGCCGATGGGAATGGCGCTCGCCTCACTCCTTCCGTCGTTCATTTCCACGAGGGAGCGGAGCCGCTGGTCGGAGCGAGCGCAGCGCGGCGTCGGGTAATTTCCCCGGCGGACACGGTTTATTCAGTGAAGCGATTCATGGGTCTCCGAGGCGAAGATTTGCCGGCGGAGGAAACGGCGCTCGGATACGAAGTAAAACGCGAGCGTGGGCGCGCGGTTCGGATCCATGCAGCGGGTCGCGATTACCCGCCAGAGGAAATTTCGGCTGTCGTCCTCCGGAAGCTGAAGACGGACGCCGAGCTGGCGTTGGGACGGAGCGTGACGCGGGCGGTGATTACGGTGCCCGCTTATTTTAATGATGCACAACGCGCGGCCACGAAACGCGCCGGCGAATTGGCCGGCTTTGTCGTTGAGCGAATCGTGAACGAGCCGACGGCGGCCGCCCTTGCGTATGGCTTGGATAAACTCAAGACGCGGGCGCGGATCGCAGTTTACGATCTGGGAGGCGGAACTTTTGACGTCTCGATTCTGGAGCTGAACAACGGCGTCTTCGAAGTTTTGGCGACAAACGGCAACACCCGTCTGGGCGGCGACGATGTCGATAACGCGCTGGTGGAATGGCTGATCGCGCGAACCAGCGCGCGCAGTGCGGAGGCAGGTGCACTCTTGCGCGAAGCCGCGATTGCAGCCAAGCATCGGCTGTCGGCTAACGAGGAGACGTCGATCGATCTGCCATTCTTGGAGGGGAAGCAAAGCTTCTCCTTCACTCTGACTCGGATGGAATTGGAAGAGCTGGCCCGTCCCATTGTGGAGCGCACACGAGCGCACTGTTTGCGGGTTTTGGGAGACGCGAAACTGCAACCTAGCGATTTGGATGAAGTGATTCTAGTCGGCGGCATGACGCGGATGCCGATGGTGCGCAAACTGGTGTCGGATATTTTCGAGCGCGAGCCCAATACTTCGCAGAATCCAGATGAAGCGGTCGCGCTGGGAGCAACGATTCAGGCGGGGATACTTTCCGGAGCGGTGCGGGATGTGGTCCTGCTCGATGTGACGCCGCTTTCGCTCGGGATCGAGACCTTCGGTGGATTGATGAATGTGATTATTCCTCGCAATTCCACGATCCCGCTGAAGGCAGGCGAAATGTTTACCACCGCGGTGCACCAGCAGCGTGTGATGCGAATCAAAATCCTGCAGGGCGAGCGTGAGATGGCGAGAGATAATTGGCCACTGGGAGAGTTCGAACTCGCGTTCGAGCCGGCGCCGAAAGGAGTGGCGCGGGTCGGAGTGCAATTTGAAATTGATGCGAATGGAATTCTGCATGTCCTGGCTCGGGATACGCGGACCGGACGAGAGAAGATCGTGGAAATCAAGAGCGCGGTCGATGTCTCGGATGAAGCGGTGGAAGCGATGATTTCGGATTCGCTCGATCATGCTTTTGACGACATGAACGAGCGCGTCTGGACGGAGGCGAAACTGAAGGCGGAGGAGATGGAACGCGCGGTCGAAAGCGCGTTCAAGATTCTGCGCGAAAGGATCGACTCGGCGGAAAAGGGCAAAATTGACGGTTTGCTGACAGAACTCCGCGGAGCGCTAGCGAGCGGAGAGGTTCACCGGTTGCAGAAAGCCAATACCGCGCTCGAAAAAGCGACGGAGCCGATGGCGGCATTGCTTCTCGAAACCGCCATGGCCGGACTTTAGTTAGACCCGTTAGGGCGACGGTGAGGGGATCGGTGACGGACTGGCGGCGCGGCTGATTGCTTCGTCGAGCAACTTCTTCTCTTCCGGAAAGAGCGGTCCACCGCGCGCGGCGGCGATATATTCGTCGGCTAAAACGCGCTTGTCGTCGTCCAGCAAGAGCGCGACCGCGTAGACAGCCGCGTGCGAATCGAGGAGGGCGTCGTGCGGAAGCGTGCGCAAAATTTCAAGACCCTCAGCGGTGCGACCGAGGCCGTAGAGAGCGAAGGCATAGGTGACGGCGCAACTCACATCCTGCGGTGCCGCATCGTATGCTTCCTTCGCCGCGCGCTGGGCTTGCTGGGTGTTCGGAGCGATGAGAAGGGCGAGGCGTGCGTAGTTCGCGGTCAAGGGCGCTTCGCGCGGCGAACTTTCGTGCAATTGTTTCGCGATTTCGAGGAGCCGGGGCAGATCATTACTCGCGCGGTAGATTCGCGAGAGCGCTTCGAGTGCTTCCCGGCGCATGGGAGCGTTCTTCGCGACTCGCTGCCAGAGTTGCTCGGCTTCGACACTCAAATTCCAGCGCACGGCGAGACGCGCCAAGGCGGCTTCGCGTTCCGGACTGATCGCGGCGGATCGTTCGGCAGTTTGCCAGAGCGAATTAAATTCCGCTTCCGAACCGGATTGTTTCGACTGGCGGGTGGCATAAGCCTGGTAGGCGACGCGCAGGAATTCGGAGTCGCCCCAAGTGCCGCTACGAGTCCAGCGCTTCAAGCGCGACCAGTTTTTCACTTCGGCGAAAGCTTCCGCGATTGCGATCGCGGGCGGCGGAACGGTAGCAATCTCAGGCGGCAATTTTTCCGCCCATTTCAGGACCTCGTTGGCGAGTCCGTTTTGAATCATCCAATTCATCAAGCTGGCGAGATCACCACCGTTGCGCGTGGCGACCGGCTTAATTTTCTCCAGCACGGCAGAGAATTTTTTCTCGTCCAGTTTGCGATAGAAATCGAGGCTCAGCAGGTAGTCGGAAAAGGTGACCTGCTGCGTCATCTGCAGATCCTGCGCCAAGCTATCGGCGCGGGGCAAATCTTCGCGTTGCACCGCGTCGCTCAGGAGAGCGCGGAGCGAGCCGGCGCGGAACTGCGGGAGTTTGCTCAAGCGCTCGAGCGTGCCGCGCGCTTCTTCATAAACCGGCGGTTCGAGCGAGCGCAGGCGCAGGACCGCGAGGTTGAATTGATAAAGCTCGTTTGTCGGCTCTTCGCGGAGCGCGGCGGCGAAGTGCGCTTCCACGCCTTTATCATCTCCCTGCGCACGCGCTAGCCAGCCGGCGACGACATGGTAAGCGGCTTTCTCACGATCTCGCGGCGGGACGGCGTCGAGAGTGTGACGGGCGAGATCGAGCTGACCAAAACGCAGGGCAGCGGAAGCGAGGTTAAGCTGCGCCTCAAGATTGCCAGGAAGGGCGCGCGCAATCTGGGAACGCCAGGTAACGGTCTGAGCAAGGTTTTGCTTTTCGCTGGTCTCGGCCAGGATGAAAAAAGCGGCCAGAGAATTCGGACGACGCGCCAGCATATTCTCGGCGACGCGACTGGCGCCTTCCAGATCGTTTTTTTGCAAGAGAACGTTGGCCTGTTTGAGCAAACGCTGCTCTCGCCAGGTGTCGTAGGCGGCAGGGGCGTAGCGAAGCATAATGAACCCGAGCGCAAAGCCGACAAGAAGCGCTCCGGCAAAAATCTGGGTGTGGCCGTGGCGAAGAACAGAGCGCCAACGGAAGACAGGACGCTCTCGCTTACGCCGGACCCGTCGTGACTCTTTTTCCATCGCGGGCTCCCTTATCCCAGCAGGGCAGCTGTTTCGCAACAACTCTCGACGCCGTCGACCCACCGTCTCGCGGGAGTTCTTTTTTACGCGCTCCGGCCGATGGGAACTTCCGCGACCGACTTTTCCACCTGATCGTGCAACCGTTGTCCCCAGACATAACGCGAAAGAAGAACCTTGATCGTCGCGGTCAGTGGAACGGCGAGGATGGGTCCGAGAAGTCCGCCAATCAGGAGGCCCCAGACGAAGATCGAGACGATCACAGTCATGGGATGCAAGCCGACGGAATTGCCGACAATGCGGGGGGCGAGAAAAATTGCTTCGAGATTTTGAATGATCACGAAAATCGCGGTGACGAGGAGGACGTGAGTCCAATCGCCCCACTGGGCGGCGGCGATGAGGACGGCGGGGATCCAACACAAGAAAATGCCCACATAAGGGATCATCGTGAGGATGACGACGAGGATGCCGATGAGCGGGGCGAAGTTTAGCCCGAGGGCGAGGAGGCCGGCGCCGATGAGCAGGCCGTCGATTAGGCAAACGAGAAGTTGGCCGCGAAAATAAGCGATCAGGTAGTGATTGATTTGGGTTAGGGCGGTCACGACCTCGTCTTTCAAGGGAGAGTTACGCAAGGGCAAATACTCGTGCCAGCGGCGCTCGATCGCGGGACGTTCCTTGAGCAGGAAAAAGAGGTAGATCGGCACCATCACCAAGCTCAGGAGAAACCCTGTTATCCCCAAAAAACCGCCGATGCTGGTCGTGAGCACGAGCCAAAATTTGTCGGCTAAATTCGGGAGCTGGCTTTGCAGGTTCGGTAGTTGCCGCTCGACCCAATCCTGGACGCGCTGCCGCTCGGCAGAAGAAAGTTTCGGCGACGCGGGTCCGATCGGTTCTCGCGGAGACGAAGATGAGACTGGCGGGGAGGGGCTGGGGGAGTTGGTTTCCGAGGCCGGCCGCGGAGTGTGTGCGGGTGCGGCCAGAAGCCAGTTTGCGACAGTGGTGGCGAGGCCGGGCGTTTTATTTTTCGCTCCGGGAGCCGGCACGATGCTCTGGTGATAACGAGAGAGCAGGTCGACTATTTTTTCGCGCGCGCGGACGGTGTAGGAGGGCAAGTCCCGGGCGAAATTCGCGCTTTGCAGAGAAACAGTCGGCACCACCCAGGAGGCGAGGGCAACGAGAGCAAGGAAGACGACGCCGAAAATCAAAATCACGGCTTTGCCGCGGGACATCCGGCGTTTGCTCAAATGGGTCACCACCGGGTCCAGGAGGTAAGCCATAATCGCGGCGATGGCGACAGGGATCAGGATGGGCTGGAGAAAGCGGATGAGTTGGCCGGCGATCCAAACGATCGAGCTGACGATGAGGATCAAGACGACAACGAAAATAGCCGACAGCGCGGCCCACATCGTCTTGCGTTGCCACGCGGTCGGATATTTTTTTCCGACACGGGGTCGCAGTCCCGCGGGAGGAGTCGCGGGAGGGTGCTGTAGGTTGCTCAAGGAAGCGGGAGAGATTTTGGCGGTGTGCTCTTGCTCATTTTCGTTTGGGTGCGCGCGATCTTTTCCGCGAGCGCTTTGTTGCCCGGGTCGAGCGCCGCGGCCTTTTGCCAGAACTCGAGGGCTTGCGGGACGCGGTTGAGCCGGGCGTAGGTATCGCCGATGTGATCGAAGACCACGGGATCGTCTTTCGGCAAGCTTTGCGCGGCGCGAAGCAAATCCTTCAACGCTTCGTCAAAGCGATTTTTCCGAAAATGGACCCAGCCGAGACTGTCAAGATACGCGCCATTATCCGGATCCAAAAGCAGCGCCTGTTTTATCATCTCCTCCGCTTCGTCGAGATGCGTGTTGTGTTCCGCCCACATGAAACCCACATAATTATATGCTTCAGCCGCTTTTCCGGGATCGAGGGAAATGGAGTGTTTGATCAGGTCGGCTGCTTTGTCGTAAAGACCGGCCTGATCTGCGGCAACGCCGTAATCGAAGTAGAAGCGCGCGTTTAGCAACTCGCTCGCGTTCTCTTGCGCCTCGTTGAGCGCTTCCTCGAACGTGACCACGGCTTGGGAGGCGTGTTTAGCTTCGCGCTGAGCCAGGGCCAGAAAATAAGTGAACTCCGGGACGTGCGGAAAGCGCTGCCGGCCTTCGACCAGAAGTTTCTCCGCGCGCGCCCCTTCGCGAAGAGGACCGATGAGGATTTCGGCGAGGCGGAGATACGTTCGCCCGCGGCTGGGATTAATCAGCACGCTCTGTTCGTAATTCGCCGCCGCCTTAGAAAACTCCGCCCTGGCTTCGTCGGATTGATTAGCGCGGAGAAGAGCGCGTCCTTCATCGTCTTGGAGTTGGGCGAGAAGTTCGTAGGGCTGATACTTTTGCGGCGATGTTTTAATGATCTGGTGAAGAAGGTCGATGGCCTTGGTGCGTTGGTTGGTGAGGACAAACCCGGTGGCAAGTTTCTCGCGCGTGTTCGCGTCGTCGGGCTCCAATTCCAGAACCTTCAGATAGAGCGGAATGGCTTCGGTCGTCTGTTGCGTGGCGGCGAAATAATCCGCCACCTCTTTAATCGCGGTCGCGTCGGTGCCTGCGACGGTCACGGCGCGCTGGAAAAACACGTTCACGCGCTGAACTTCCTCGGGCGGCGGTTCTGTGTCGGGCTGGAAAAGGCTGGCGGCGTAAAGTTTTCCGAGCCGGGTCCAAAACGCGGGATCGGTGCTGTTAGCTTTGGCCGCTCGATCGAGTGTTGCCAGTGCCTCCTTTTTCCGGCCGCGAGCCCACTCGATCTCGTAGATTCTCTGGTAGGCGTCGATGTTCGCGGGCTCGAGCGCGATAGCCTGGTTGGCGAATTTCAAGGCCTGCTCCGGTTTGCGGAGGTGCTTGGAATAAAGATAAGCCAACTGGAGAAACGGTGCCGTCTCCTTGGGATTGGCCTTGATTGCGTCCTTCAAAATATCGATCGCGCGTGGAAAATCCTCCTGGCGCGTGAGTAGGGAAGCAACCCGCGAGGCGAGATCGATTTCGCCCGGATCGACCGTGAGGACTTTTTGATAGGTCTCGAGGGCATCTTCGATTTCGCCGCTTTCTTCGAGCCGGGCACCTTCGACGAAATTCGCGAGAGCGGACGCCTTGCGCTGACCCGCGGCGTCGAGAGAAAGATCAGCCGCCGGCAAACGACGGAGGGAATCGTCCAGGGCTCCGCTGCGGGAAGAGCCCATGGAGCCGGGGGGACGACCATGCGCCGCGCTGGTAAAAACTAGCGTGGCGAAAAGAAGCACCGGAGCGCCCGGCGCGAACCATGACAGCTTCCCTCTCATCCCGCGGAGTGTAACGCGTGCCTACGTGGGTGCAAACCAGCGCGGCAGGTACGCCCGCGCCGCGTCCAAGGCAAGCGACGGCGGGCGGGGAGCAAGCGGGAACGCGGTTACGATTTGTAACGCAAGCGCTTCTTGTGGCGATTCTCCTTCATGCGCTTGCGGCGCTTGTGCTTGGAGATTTTCGCCTTTCGGCGCTTCTTGAGTGATCCCATAGAGTTGGTGGCTGCAATCCGCTTTTGCGGAGCGCAATGCAAGCATCGGATGCATGCGACTGCAACTCCCTTCTTTGCCAGTGACGACTATTCTGCGACGGCCTTTTCGAGGAGCGCGACGTGTTCGGCTGGCTTCACCTTTCGAAAGATCGCGGAAATACGGCCGGCTTCGTTGATGACGAACGTGCTCCGTTCCACTCCAAAATATTTTTTCCCATACATGCTTTTCTCAACCCAGACCCCATAGGCTTCGGCGATTTTTCTATCGCCATCGGTCAGCAGAGGAAAAGGCAGATTGTATTTGGCGATGAATTTCTCGTGGCTCGCGGCGGAGTCGACACTGACGCCGAAAATCTCTGCCGCGCGGCCGAGCCTCGGCCAGGCGTCTCGAAGCGCGCAGGCCTGAGTAGTGCAGCCCGGCGTGTCATCTTTTGGGTAAAAATAGAGGATGACGCGAGCACCAAGAAAATCCGGCAGGGACACCTCTTTCCCTGCTCCGTATTTACCGCCCACAGCGACGGCTTGGAAGAGCGGTGCCGCGTCGCCGAGTTTTAATTCCTGCGTCATCCGGGATGATCAATTCTCGAACAAAATAATCAACAAGCCGACGACACAAAGAAGGACGCCGATCAATCCGCTTTCATATTTTTCCAAGAGCGTGAGGTTGATTTTGCGAACGCCCGCGAGCGTCAGCCAAGTGAAAATCACCATCCCGGCGACTGCGCCTAACGAGAGGATCGCGGTGAGCAAAGCGAAGCCGGTCCAGCCGTATTGCACCCCGGAGGCGTAGATCGGGAGGAAAGCTTCGCACGGCGAAAACGTTAACAGCGCGAGCAAGCTCATGATCACCACGCGATCCGGAGCGGCCGCGGTTCGTGCGCTCACGAGCGGCGCCGCATGATCGTGCTCGTGTTCTAATTCTCCCGCATGCGTATGCGTATGGCCGCAGAAAAGATGATGATGCGCGTGGCCTTTTCCGGTGAGTTGGCGGTAAAGATAGAAGAGTCCGAGCGCGAGCAAGACCGCACCCGCGATCAGCGGAAACCAGGAACCGATGCGTTCGTTCAGCACAATCCCGAACCACGCGATCAGAAAGCCCAGCAGTGCCGTCACCAGCACATGTCCGGTGCCGGCGAGCGCGGTGATCGCGAGCGTTTTCGGATGACTCCAATGCTGCGCGCGCGAGGCGAGCACGAACGGCAGCCAATGCGTCGGGATGGCCGCGTGAAAAAAAGCCACGCCGAATCCGGTGATCGCAATGGTGGTGAGGACGGTGTCGTTCACGAGTAAGCGCTGGACAGTGGCAGACTTGCCGGCGGGAAGGAAGTCGATCGAAAAATCGGGCTGCAGGGATTTGAACCCTGGACCTCCTGCACCCGAGACAGGCGCTCTACCAAGCTGAGCCACAGCCCGAACTGGCTCGAAGGTTGCGTAAGAGTGGACAGAGAGCAAGCACAACTCCGTGGGGTTTCCGTGAAAAGGTTGCATTGGTTGGCTCGCCGTTGCTCTTGCTTTTGGCTGGGGCCTACATTTTGCTCTCACGACGCTGTCGCGGCTCGAATCGAGGCGTCGCGTCGACCAAATTTTCCATTCCTGAGAAGCCTATCTTGGACAGTCCCATCAGCAGAACCGAGCGCACGCTGTTTCTTTTCGTCCTCGGGTGCATCGGCAGTCTGCTGCTTTTGGTCGGTGTTACCTGGGGGAGCGTGCGCTTTTACCATCACTGGCAGGAGAAAAATTTACTGCGGCAAGCGGCCGCTTCCCTCAGTGGCGGGGACGCGCGATCGGCCAGCGCCAGCGCGCGCAAGGCCTACGAATTGAACCCGGCCAGCGTCGACGCGACGCGTTTGCTGGCGATGCTGGATGAAAAGGCGGACGAACGATCCGCCTTGGACTGGCGTCGGCAAGTTGTAGCCTTGTCTCCTAATTCCGCCCCAGATCAAATCGCGCTCGCCGCGTGCGCGCTAAAATTTTCCGAACTTGGAACGGCCGAGAAGGCTTTGGCTCTGGTCAACGCTGACCAGCAAAACGCCGCTTTTCATGAGGCGGCGGCCGAACTGGCGGAAGCGCGCCATCGACCAGAAGAGGCGCGGGAGCATTGGGCACGAGCGATACAGTTGGATCCGCAGAACAAGAATTATCAAGTCAAGCTGGCGTCGATTAATCTATCCCTGCCCGGCCCCGAAGAACGCGAAAACGCTCGCGCAGCGTTACAGGAATTGCGCAGCGATCCCGCGCAACGA
Source organism: Chthoniobacterales bacterium (assembly GCA_040004805.1). Classification (GTDB taxonomy): domain Bacteria; phylum Verrucomicrobiota; class Verrucomicrobiia; order Chthoniobacterales; family UBA10450; genus JACCTI01. The sequence goes on from JBDUAE010000003.1 coordinate 15,696, forward strand.
AGTGCGGCGACGCGGGCACTAATTACCGATAGCGCGAACGGACGGAATCCCGATGAGGTCCTCAGGCTTGCGCGGGAATTGCAAGGTTACTCCGGCGCCCCATTTCAAGACGTTCTCCTCTATCTAAACGTTCTAAAACAGATGAGCCATCCGGATTTCCGCTCCTACTTGACCGAGGCGCAGGTAAAAGCATCCGCGCAACCGGCCGATCTTTCGGCTCTCATTATTTGGATGAACGAGAATGGCCTCTCAGCCGCGGCCGTGACTTTTGCTCGTAGCCTCCCAACCAATGACCTGATTCGTTGGCCGGTGCCCCTAGCGGTAGCCGACAGCTACGTAGCCTCAAAAGATTGGGCAGGTTTGGAAGCGTGGGTAAACGCACACCTCTGGGGCACGTCAGAGTTTTTGCGTCGCGCCTATCTGGCGCGGGCTATGCGGGAGCAGCAGAAAACCGTCGCGGCGGAACGGGAGTGGTCAGCCGCGAAAAACTCTGCTGCCCAACGGCCCCGATTTCTGTCGACGTTAGCGCAGACGGCGATGGCGTGGCGCTGGTTCGACGAAGCGACCAACCTGCTCTGGACTCTAGCGAAAGATCCGACGGAGCGATCCGAAGCATTGAGCAACCTTTACCAATATTACACCGAGGTGGGGGACACGGGCGGCCTGTATCGGACGCTGCTTCGCCTGGTGGAAGCGAAGCCGGATGACCAGCCCCTCCAAAACGATCTTGCCCGGATCGGTTTGCTCTTAGACGCAGACCCGGAGCGGTCGCGCCAAATCGCGACCAACCTGTATCAAAAAGATCCGACCAATCCGGCCTACATCACGACCTACGCACTCGCCCTTTTTTCCAAGGGCGGCGTCTCGGGAGCGGTCCGTGCCATGGCTGCACTTCCGCCGAAACAACTGCGTGATCCTGCGCTGGCGCTTTACTACGGAATTTTTCTGGCAGCTGCGGGCGATTCTGCGAAGGCCGCGGAATATCTGAAACTAGGGTCTGAACAACACCTCCTCCCGGAAGAGAAGGCACTGCTCGGGAAAGCTCAAGCACGCTTGCTCGAAACTGCGCCGAACTAGCAGGGCCGTTCGCAGGCGTCACTAACTTTGCCCACCACGACGAGATCGTGGCGGACTGCATCCACTGCATCGGTTACCGTCAAATCCACCTGGCATTGAGTGCTCCACAAACGCAAGCGGCCGTCTCCTTGCGAAGACGGCCACCCCAAGCAGCATGTTAAGAAAGTTAAATTAGGATTTGAGAGAACCGATCTGCGCCGCGCGGCGGCGACGAAGAATTTGGGTGGAGGAGATCGCCACTAAAAATCCTATGGTCGGGAAGAGAAATGTCATTTTTGGAATCCGCGTCACACTCGCCTCCATCGCGATCGGCAGAATGTTCGTCGAACCCGCGGCGATAGAAATAAGCTCAGAAGATGCACCGGCAGCGCCGGGATGACTGAGGAGCGAACTGCTGGCGGAGCCATCTTGGGTGCCTGAGTTGGACGTCGCGACGGCGAGGTTTGTCAGGACGCAGATTAAAAGGAGCGCTTTCGCGAAGTGATTTTGGGGCGGGAATATTTTCATGGTATCAGGGGCTGCGATCTGTATTCACCATAATTGTCATAATTGAGTCTCACCGTCAATTATTATTCTCATGCCAACGTTTTCGTTAATGTCTCTTTTTATTCGCTTCGCCCGGCAAGGCAACACAATTTTGCAATTTGAGCGCATTTCGGAGAGCAGTTCCACCGCTTTCTCCTGAAAACAGATCTGTGCCGGGTTCGAGAATTTCGGGTGAGTGCTCGCGTGGAAAGTTTGCTTAGAGGTGCGCTGCGTTCCGCGAGAAATGGGTAAACCGAATTTGCGGTGCCCACCGACGTTGCCGCCAGGAGCGGTGGCCCGAGCCGGCTACGACAGTCTCGAAGCAGAACCGCGGCAGGACCTCAATTCTCTCCTGGGCAGTTTTTATCCCGTAAGATGGGCTCCAAACGCCCGGAGAAGAACGCGAAGGGAGGAAGCCGGACAGATCGAGCAAAGGGTCTCCCAAAATCGATCGAGCGTCGCCTGCTCCCGCGCGTCATCCTGAGGGGGGCGCAGCGCGCCGAAGGAGCTCAAATTGGCGGATTGTCCCACCGCCAGCGGGCGGGCGTTTCAGTGCCCACTGCAAGATCCTTGGTCGTCTGCGCGACTCGGGATGACAGGCCCGGCCCGATGTCCGCCTTCCGCAAGCCGACGGCTACTACCTCAGTCTTGGCCGACGGAACCGCCAGGCTGACGCCTAAAGTTCCTGACGACCTTCAGAGATTTTGCCAGGAATATTGGCTGGCCAAGAACACCTGCTGAAGTTCCCGGAAATCCGCTGCGCGACACGTCAACTGTGAGCGGATCTGATCTTCCGCTCGGTTCAAGAAAAGAATCGAACGGCAGTATTGCTGGGCGTAAAGCGTGTAGGTAAGCGTGACCAAGAATGTTCCTTTACCTTGAATCTTCAGCGGATTTTTTTCCTGTGACGTCACCGCGGCGTCGACGCTGCCCTTCGGGAGGTCGGCGAGGGCTTGGGCTAGCAACTTCGCCATGCCCTCGTCGTTGAGAATTTCGGGATGCGGAGCCGGAATGCGGGTGATGGTGGCGTCAACCTGTTGTTTGTTCGGCGCGCGAAGTGTTAATCGAGTGGCGCCGCCTTGGACGGTCCATCCGTGCGGCGCCTGATAGGTGACTGTCTTGGCGCCGTCTTCGAAAGCGAGTTGCTTTAGTTTCACGCCATCCAGTTCGTATTCCAAGACCGAAGGCGTGAGCAACAGCTCAGCGTGGGCCGAGCTGGTAAAAAAGACGGCAGCTAGGAGTACCCTTAAAGTGTTGACCATTTTCCTTTGATGTAACTGTAAAGCATGATCGAGCCGGGCGGCGGACTGGTTCTGAAATTGGTGTCAAAATACCATTGCCGAGTGGGCGCACCGTAAACGTTGGCCGAACCCCACTTGCCAATGGCTTGTTGGCTTTTGTAGAGTTGAACCATGGAGCCGTAGTAGGTGAATTTGATCCCACTCCAATCTTCGAGAAAACGGGGAAAATTCTCGGCGCCGCCGCTGTAGCGGCCGTCGCCTCCGACAGCGGAAGAGGGAACGTTCCCCGCAATGATGGCGGTATTAACCGTGGTATTGGTGGCAACGCGAGCACTGAGGGGGTCGCCGCTTTCCGCATTAGCGTCATTCCAGCTATTGGAGAGGATGTTGACTGCGTCCGCGACGACCGAGGCTGGCTTCCGTTTGTAACTTGCCGCTTGCGGGATGGTGGGATCATTGTTGGAAGTAGCGTTGGAAGGAATCGTTCCGGTGCCGGTATTGTAGTTTCCCTGGATGTAAACTGGATTCGCGCTGGCCACGGTGAGGCCGGTCGTGGGCAGGATGGCTCCGTTTTTAACCCGAATCCCGCGATGAACACTGGAGGTCGCGCTTCTGTCCGCAATGTAGACGATGCCGTTCCAAAGGCTGCTATCAATGTAGTTGCTGGAACCGGAAGATGCATTCAGGCTGTTCACGATCCTTCCGATATCGAGGTCGACGAGGCGAACAGAAGCTGCCTCGCGATTGTCTTGGATACTCGCCGTCGGCAGTGTAGTGGTTGACCCGGTTGTGGCATTGAGGGCGCTGGCAATCGCAGTATAGAGTTTCTTGTCATAAGGGTCGCTGCTGGAATTTTTTACTTCTGTTCCATCGGCTTTATATATTTTCGCGGTCGCACTGGCGCCGGTGCCATCGATAAGAACCTTGATCGCGGCCTGGTCGTAGTAGCGCTGGCCGGCGAGGGGATCCGTGTTGCCAGCCACCGCCTGCTCAATCAACTCTCGATAACTGTCATTGTTCGGATTTGTATCCGCGGTGCTGAAGATCGAAGTCGAATCGAGGCCGAAGGGCTGGAGCGCTTGATCGCGGGCCGGCGGCAGATTGCTTAGGTAGGAGGGCGCGGCTGGAGTCTCCCCGGCATGCGTGGTTTCGCCCGGCATGAAATCCACGAACCAATCCGAACTGTAGGTTACCTTGTCGGCGAAGGATAGCGTGCTGTGTCCGGTGTAAAGATCGGAATTGGTGTGGACCCAGCCGGTAACCACGAAATTGGGCCCGGGATGAATTTCGAGCGGATCTAGGAAAAAGATGGCAAAATTCCAGGGCGAGAGCTGTTGCTTTTGAAAGACGCGCCGAACTTTCGCAACTACTCGGCCATTGGGTCCAAGGGCTGGCAGCGTCACATCAGCCGACGCGATGTAATTGTAAACGACTGCCGTGGTGGGGTCGACTGAGCTTATTGCTCCAGTGAGTTGCCCGAGCGCTGGCTTGGGCGCAGTGCTGGCGGAAGCGAGCGTCTGCCACTCAGGATCAACCGCCACCACCTTGTAATTTGAAATCGTGTAGTTTGGGTAGTACTCGTCGACGTTCGGATCGAAATTCGTGCCCGCTTTGGCAAAGGTTGCGCTGTTCGGAAGATTTAACTGCGCAGCGGTCGGAAGGGGAATTCCGGAAAAGGCGCCGGTTGTCTGGGCCAGGTTCACAACACCGGGAGCGCTGCAGATAGACCGCCAATTCGCGAAGAGCATTTCAAGGCAACTGTCCCCGACGGCGACCGCGCTCTGGAGCGTGCCGCTGCGCTGCACATTCCTGCCTACATTATTGGTGTATTCCGCCGCCACTGCCACGATGACCATCAGCGTGGCGAGGACTGAAAGGACAATAATAAGCGAACTGCCGGAGTTGCGCGTTGTGCGTGTTTTCATTGGTAAGTGGTGAGTCGAGCTCGGAAAGGGACCTGCCCGTTAAGTAGGATATTAGCTGATCTGTAGCCCCTACGGGTGGACTTCGGATCAGCCGTGGACAGATCCACCGCAGCGACAAACCGGTAGTAAAGTGCGCCCGCGGGGGTGGCAGGGATGCTGAAGGGCCGTGGGTTAGTAATGCCGTTTACGATGTCGCGCGTGCCCTGGGTGTTGGTCCACCGAAGTTTGTACTCCGGCGGAGGTCCATCGCTTACCTTAACGACATCGTAGGAGCAGCGATCGGTGATATAGCAGATAACATCTCCGACCGTGCTGCTAGTGCCGGCGATCGCGACCGGTAGGTTGTCGTGCAGCGTTAGGGTCAGGTTGGTAGGGGTACCACTCACCACATCGATGTTGCTTTCAATCTGGTGCGTCGGCACAATCAATCGTTGGCCTACAACGGGCGCTGGCTGTCCCTGCGTGACCACGATCTTGATGACCTTCTGGCCGGCCGCGTAGTCCGCCGTCTGGCTGAGGATTTTGTGTGGTCCGCCGTTGGGAGTGTTCACCCCATTCTGGGGAACGCTGCCCCACTGTTGAAAGGCTATGCCTGAGGCCTGCACAGGAGTGCCGGACGGGTTCAGCAATTGCGGCAACGATACCGCCGCATGCAGATCCTGAACCATCTCGATCATTGCCACCCGGGCTTGCTGATGGGCCGTGTTAACAGCCGTATTCTTCGCGCCCAGAACCATCCCGAAGTTGAGCAGGGCATACAAGACCAGCGCGAGCACACCGATCAATCCGCTGGTGACAGAGATTTCCGCGATGGTGTAGCCGTTGCGCGAGGAAAGATGGATTCTCATATATCCGAAGTGCGGATGGCGGTCATCGACATCTGATATTCCTTGCGGTTGCGGCCCGCGTTCAATGTTGGACCTCGACCGAGGTATTGGTAGCCGATGGTATAGACGGCCTTGTAGGTATTCGGCATGGTCGCAGTAGAAACATCGGTTACCGTGCAGGTGAGGGTGCCGCGCACGATGGTTCCGCCATCGAGATCGCGGGTCCAGGTTGGGTCGATCGAGTCGAGCCGCCAGTAGGTCTGGTTGTCGCTTTCATAAGCGAGTTGCCCAACGTCGCTCGGAGTGAAGCCGGTCGCGCTGGTGCGGGCGACGGCGCTGACATAGGTCCAGCGCGAAGGTTCCCGATAAACTGGCCACGGATCGGTTTGGTTAGAGCGAACTCCACTTGTCGGATCGACAAAGTTAATGGTGTGAGTTCCCACGGTCATGTCGTAGGTGCCGTTGGCGGTATCCACTGGGATTTGGCTCTTTGCGGGAATGAACGGACTCATCGTTTGAAAGAGGTCGATCTGATTCATCAGGATGGCCGAAGCTCCCGTGGCGTTCCGGCTCGTAGCGGCGAGGGCGTTGCACCGGCTGAGCACGCCCAGAGTGGAGGCGACTCCGATCCCAATAAGCGTGATGGCCACGACCGCTTCAACCATTGTGAACCCATGGGAGCGCCTCGGGTTTAGAGAGAGCTGGTCAGTATGGAAATTCTTACTAATGGGGTGATTCGAGCAATACCCATGCCATTCTGCCCTCGTTTTCGCGAGACAGATTCGGAAAACGCCACTCAAGCTCCCCTCGGGAACGCTACATTTCTGCCATCCCCTCGACGTCAACAAATTATTTGACAGATTCGCACCTGCACCGCAAATTTTCTATTCTCTTTTCCCAGCCCATGCTCGCGTCGAAGATACGTCCTTCCACTCTTTCCGACCACACTGCGGCCATCCTTCAGTTCCCGACAGAAGCGAATCGAGCCGTCCATTCATTGCGTAATATGACCACCCAACTCCTGCAGGAAGCAGCTTCAGTGATCCCCAATCAGCAGCTGCTAATTAACGTTGTTTCCCGAAGGGTGCGGCAGCTCGGGCAGGGGCATCGGCCACTCGTGGAGGCGACCCCGCGTTCCTCCCTCACCGATATCGCGTTGCGCGAAATCATCGGTGGCAAGCTTACTTACGAGCTTGCGCCGGAGAGCAAGCCGGCGGAAGGCGTTTAAGCCTCGGATGCAGTCTCGGGACCGGCCGGACACAAGCCGTTCCACTTTGGTTCCAGCACATGGCGACGGATTCTATTGTTAATCGGAAAGCTCTGCGCGATTTCCATATCCTGGACCGTTACGAGGCCGGGATTGAGTTGAAAGGGAGCGAAGTAAAATCGATCCGGGCCGGCAAAGCCAATATTAGTGACGCTTTTGCTCGAATCGAAAAAGGGCAGGCCTTTCTCCATAATGCTGACATCCAGCCCTACGCCCAAGCCAGCCACGAGATTCCTCCGTCGAAGCGCGTGCGCCGGCTTCTGCTCCACCGTCAGGAGATCGATAAGCTCTATGTCGAGACTGCCGTCGCGGGCCGCACTCTGGTGCTGCTGAGCATCTATTGGAAAAAGGGACATTTGAAAGCGGAACTCGGTGTCGCCCAGGGAAAAGTCGCGCACGACAAACGCGCGGACCTGAAGAAACGCGCGACGGACCGCGAAACCGAGCGCGAAGTGGCGCGGTTCAATCGCCGGCACAACTAGCTGCGCGGCGAAGTCGAACCAGCGGCGGGGGGTCGCTCGCTACTTGTCACCCCGCGGTTGTCACTGAAATTGCGCCTCGCATGTCTCGTTTTCGTTCGCCACTTTTCGTCCTCTTTCTTACCGTTTTCATCGATATGGTGGGGTTCGGGATTATTATTCCCGTCCTGCCGCTCTACGCGGAACGCTTTCACGCCACCCCAATGGCCATTGGTTGGCTGACCGGCATCTACTCCGGGATGCAGATCATCTTCACGCCCATCCTGGGGCGTCTTTCCGACCGCTACGGGCGCCGCCCGGTTTTGATGCTGAGCCTCGCCGGAACGGCGCTCGGTTTCGCGCTCATGGGCTTCGCCCATTCCCTCGCATTTCTCTTCGTCGCCCGCATCATCGCCGGCATTACTGGCGGGAATATTTCGATCCCGCAGGCTTACATTGCCGATGTCACGACGCCCGAGACGCGCTCGAAGTGGATGGGAATGATCGGCGCCGCCTTCGGCCTCGGATTCACTTTTGGCCCGATGATCGGCGGAATCATGAGTCGTATTTCCTACAGCGCTCCGTTCTATTTCGCGGCTGGGCTGGCGGCGGCGAATGTTGTGCTCCTCTATTTTATTTTGCCGGAGAGCCTGCCGAAGGAACACCGGGTGAAGCCGCACGAAGATGCCTCCGCCATCGAAGTATTCCGCCACGGTAGCGGCTGGATGTTTGGCCTCGTGGTCGCAACCTACTTCTTTCTCGTCGCCGGATTCACGGTCATGACGACTCTTTTTGCGCTCTTCACTGAGCGCCGTCTCGGCTACGATGCGCACGCGAACGGTTACCTTTTCGGCTTCATCGGCATCGTCACCGTCATCGTGCAAGGCGGCCTGATCGGGCGATTGGTGAAGCTGTTCGGCGAAACCGCTCTCGCGCGCACCGGACTCGTGGTCACCGCAGTATCTCTCGCCGCGATGCCGTGGTGTGAAAATCTCACCCTACTTCTCTTCGTCTGCATTGGACTCGCTTGCGGCACCGGATTTGCCAGTCCGCCGCTGAATGGGCTCGCGTCGCAAATGATCGATCGTAGCTGGCAAGGCCGCGCGCTCGGGGTGATGCAGTCCGCCGGCAGCACCGCGCGTCTGCTGGGGCCGCTGCTCGGTGGATCGCTCCTCATGCTCGATCTGCACAAGCCGCTCTCGCATTACGGCGAAACACCGTTCTATGCCGCTGCTCTCCTCTGTGTGGTCGGTAGCGTGCTCGCGTTTTACATTAAGCGCCCGCGACTCGATCGGGTAGCCGACACGATTCCAGCAGGTTCAACGGTCTAAAATCGCGCGCGCTAATCGAAGGCCGGCTCAGCCTTCTCCTCGTCGCGAGGGACAAGTTTATTTTGGGCGATGATGCGCGCGCAAGTATTCCAGCGCAGCAGCGCATCGTCATTCTGTGGCGGGCGAATGGCCTCCGCCTTCTCGTAAAAATGCATCGCCTCGCGAAATAAATCGTAGGCCCAGACCGCTCCGTGTGCGCCTTGCCCCAGCTTCATCTTCGCCCGCCTCTCTGCGAGCAACCCAGCGTAGTAAGCGCGTTCGTAATCTCCCGTGATTCGGCTGAGCAACTCCTTCGCCTGGGTGTCGCTCACGCCGTAGCCTTTCGCCACTCGATCGCTCAATGCGAGCAAGAGCATGAGAAGCGCCGCCTGGTTATCCGGAGCAATTTTCAACACATCCAGGCAAATGCTTTCCGCCTCGGCCGGCTCGTTTAAAAAACGATAGCGCTCGGCCTTTTCCAACGCTGCCGGAATCGCATCTTGGGAAAGCGTCTTCAGCTCAAACATGACGCCAATCTACGATTTCGCCCTCACACAAGGCGAGCATTAACGCCGCCACCATGCCAGTAATTTCGCGAGCGGATCAAAGTATTGATCCACGACGCGCTCCTTCAACGGAATGATAGCGTTGTCGGTAATCTTGATGCCTTCGGGGCAAACATTGGTGCAACATTTCGTGATGTTGCAGTAGCCGACACCGTACGCTTCGCGCAATTCCGGGATGCGGTTCTCGGTGTCGAGCGGATGCATCTCTAGCGCAGCCGTATAAATCAGAAAACGCGGTCCGATGAATTCATCGTGTTTGTGATGGTCGCGCAGGACGTGGCAAACATC
>JBDUAE010000415.1:0-2295 GCA_040004805.1 Chthoniobacterales bacterium
CCGCGCCCAGTTCCGCGCTCGGATCGACGATCGCCGTCGGATGAATCGTCGCGTCACTCATTTGTCGAGAAAGGTAAACATCAGCTCACCCTCGGAGACGACGGCGTCATTCACCCGGCACTGACATTTCGCTTTGGCGAGGCGATTGCTCCGCGCCTTCAACAATTCCGCGTGGATGAAAAGAGTATCGCCGGGAAAAACCGGCTTGCGGAATTTCACTTCATCAGCGCTGACGAAATAGCCAATGCGGCTCGCACTCTGCGTAATTTTCATCATCAAGATGCTCGCGACCTGCGCCATCGCCTCCACTTGGAGCACTCCGGGCATGACTGGGTGCCCGGGGAAATGACCGGCAAAATAGGGCTCATTGATCGTGACCGACTTCACACCCGTGATCTTTGTTTCGCCTTCAAAGCCAACAATGCGATCGACCATGAGGAATGGATAGCGGTGCGGCAGGATGCTCATGACCTGGTTGATATCCAGACCGCCTTCGCCCGGCGGGAACGCGCGCGGCTGCAGCGTCGGAAGTGTTTTTTCGTGCTCCCGCCGGAGGGCTCGGGCCAGCTCCGCGTTCGGGCCGTGGCCGGGTTTAATGGCGATGACGTGGCCGCGAATCCGATGTCCGCATAAGGCCAAGTCGCCGATAATGTCGAGAATCTTGTGGCGGACGAACTCGTCTGCAAACCGCAGTGGTTCCTTGCTGAGGACCGAGTCGCCGCGGACGACAATCGCGTTCTCCAAGCTGCCGCCCTTGATTAGATTTTTCTCCATCAACTGCTGCACGTCCTCGTAATAGACGAAGGTGCGCGCGGGAGCGATCTCGCGTTCAAAAATGGCAGGCGTGATCTCGGTGGAAAGATACTGGGTAAAGCGATTCTCCGGCCCCATCTGCGTGCACGAAATACGGAATTTATCATCCGGGAGCACGACCAGAAGTGAGCCGCCCTTCGTCTCGACGTGAATCGGTTCACGCACCGTGAAAATGCGCCGCGGCGCTTCCTGCGGAACGACTCCGGCCTTCTTGATCAGATCGACGTAGGCGAGCGCGCTCCCGTCGCCAATGGGCGGCTCGTTCGCGTCCATCTCGATCGTGGCATTATCAACTCCCATCGCCGAAAGCGCGGAGAGAATGTGCTCGACTGTGTGCACGCGCATCGCGCCTTCGCCGATCGTGGTCGCACGCTCGACCGTCTTGAGGTTTTCGATTTTGGCGTCAATCGTCGGCTCATCCTGCAGATCTTTGCGCTTGAATTTGATCCCGTAATCGACCGGGGCCGGGTGGAGGCGGAGCGTGACCTTTTCGCCCGTGTGCAATGAAGAGCCGTTGAGGCTGGCGGCTTTTCCGAGCGTGTGTTGCAGTTCCGGTAACGCGGGCATGTCGCCTAACTAAACAAAGATTCGGCCGAGTGACTAGAGACCTTTCACGGAGGACGTGCCGGCAAATCGCGAAAACAGCGGGAAATGCCTACGCCGCCGTGGTTTCGTCGAGGTGACACCAATCGATCTCCACCCGCTGTCGCTGCGCGAAGCGATCGGTGAAGAAGAGTTCTTTATGCCTGCAACCATGCTCATGCACGAGCTTGGTCACCTTCACATCGAAGCAGCAATATTCCGCAATATCCATCAGGCGCCCCTCGCGCCACCAGCGGATTGCATCAAGACCAGCGGCGGTTTTTTGCACGCCGAGAGTAGCGTTCGCGATCGAATCCAGACCCAAGCGGTGACCGAGACGCTGCTCCACATCCACCATTAGATCCGCCGTCGGCAGTTCGTTAATCAAATCGAGAATCGTGTAGCCCATGAGCACGTGGTAATCGAAATTGAGAACGTTGAATCCGACCACGAGATCCGCCTGGCGCAGGCGTTCGATCAAGTCATGCACCCGGGCTTCACTGAAAACCTGGTAACTCTTGGTCGCCGTACTGAAAATCACGCCGACCGACATCCGCATGTTGCCTTTTCGATCCCATCCGCCCGCGTCATTCGCCGTCCGCTGCGTCTCAAGATCAAAATAAACAATGTCGCGCGCCATTCACTCCATTGAACAAGCGCTGTCGGCTATTTCAATTCAATTTCGCCGCAATCGAACGCCATCATCTGGTTGACGCCGTCGATGCGGAAATGTTCCACCACCGCGCCATCGTCTTGAAAAACATCTGCGCCCTCCGAACCGCGCAACGCGAAGACCACCCGCGTTAGATGTTTTGTTTCGCTGATGCTTTCCAAAGGCAAGCCGTCAGCAGTTTTCAGAAAGCTGCCATTTTCGTCGAATCCCACCGCCAGCTCCGCGGT
>JBDUAE010000092.1:0-7623 GCA_040004805.1 Chthoniobacterales bacterium
GGATTGCCGAGCTCGGGAAGCTGATGGCCGAGCATCCGCCGACGGGCACCTACGGCATTAGTCACACGCGCTGGGCGACGCACGGGAAGCCCACAGATCAAAATGCGCATCCGCATTTCGACCAGAGCGGGAAGCTGGCGCTGGTCCACAATGGCGTGATCGAGAATTACCAGGCGCTGAAGGATGAGCTTCTGCGGAACGGGAAGCACGATTTCATTTCCGAGACGGATACGGAGGTGCTAGCGCATTTAATCGGCCAGCTTTTTGACGACTCGGCCGCCCAGGATGGCGCGGAGACGGGCGATGCGAAGGCGCGTTTAGTGGCAGCGGTGCGGGCGGCGTTGAAGCAGGTGATCGGCACCTACGGGATCGCGGTGCTGCATCGCGATATCCCGGATTTCATCGTGGGCGCGCGGCGCGGGAGCCCGCTCGTGTTGGGCGTGGGCAAAGAGGAAAATTTCCTCGCGAGCGATGTGAGCGCGATCGTAGCGCACACGCGGGACGCGGTTTACTTGAACGATTTCGATGTCGTGGCAGTGGAGCGCGACAAGTTTGAGATCAGCTCGCTCGCGGGGGAGGGCGGCAGCTATGAGGTGAGCAAGGTTGAGTTCACCGATGAGGACATCAAGAAGGGCGATTACCCGCATTACATGCTCAAGGAAATCTTTGAGCAGCCGGGCTCGGTGCGCGATGCGATGCGCGGCCGGTTAAGCGCGGATGGGAGCACGGTGAAGCTGGGTGGCTTGAACATGACGCCGGCGGAGTTGCGCGATGTGGGACGGATTGTTCTCACCGGTTGCGGGACGGCGCTGCACGCGGCCATGATCGGCGAATACACCATCGAGCAACTGGCGGGCATCCCGGCGGAGGTGGAATACGCGAGCGAGTTTCGCCATCGCAATTCGCCGATGACGCGGGACACGCTGGTCTTCGCGATCAGCCAGAGCGGTGAAACAGCCGACACGCTGGGTGCGCTGCGCGAGAGTCGGCGCAAGGGCTATCGCGCGCTCGGCATTTGCAACAACGTCGCGAGCACGATCGCGCGCGAGAGCGACGGCGGAGTCTACATGCACGCCGGGCCGGAGATCGGCGTGGCGGCGACGAAGTCGTTTACCTCACAGGTCACGATCCTGACGCTGCTCGGCCTCTTGTTAGGCCGGATGCGGCATCTTTCCGCTTCGGAAGGCGCGCGCATTATCGCGGCGCTGGAAAAATTGCCGGCGCAGATCGAGGAGACGTTGAAATTAAGCGACGAGATCAAGGCGATCGCGAAGAAATACGCGGCCGCGAAGGGGATGTTGTTTTTCGGGCGGCAGTTTAACTTTCCCGTCGCACTGGAGGCGGCGCTGAAGATGAAAGAGATCACCTATCTCTTCGCCGAGGGGCATCCGAGCGCGGAGTTGAAGCACGGCATTATCGCGCTCATTGGCGCGGAATTGCCTTCAGTATTCATCGTGCCGGACGATGCCGTGTTCTCGAAAAACGTGAACAACATGGAGCAAGTGAAAGCGCGCAGAGGGCCGCTCATCGCCGTCACCAGCGGCGCCGGCGCGGGGAAGCTCGCGCATGTGGCGAACGACATCATCACCGTTCCACATTCCGAAGATTTCCTCAGCCCGATCCTGACCGTGATTCCGCTGCAATTGCTCGCTTACCATCTCGCGGTCGAGCTGGGCCGCGACGTGGATAAGCCGCGCAATCTCGCGAAGAGCGTAACGGTCGAGTAGCTACGCTTTGGCGTAGATGCCGATCAAGGGCCGCGGCGATGGCTTCTTGTTGAGGAAGTCGCTCACGAAACCGGTCTTGGTCCGGATTTCCACGTGCCCCGGTGCGCGGCGGGCTCCGTAAACCAGCACCGCTCCGATCGGCGCTTTGTAAGGATCGCGGATTGGCAATTTCTTGAAGCCGTAATCGCGCACCAGCTCATCCCCGGCTTCCTTGGCGTAGGCTGTTTTCGGATAGCTCGAGATAATGCCGGAAGCGAGCAGCGCATTTTTGACGTAGCGCCAGCAACGGGATTTTGAGTGGGCGTGCGCGCGTTCCTGCGCAATCGTGGCCGCGCGTGCCAGCCGTGGATTTACCCGCGGGTCTCCTTTTGCCGTCGGATAAACGATGCGGCGATCTTGATAGTGATCGACGATCGGCGCCGCCACCACTTTGCCGGATTTATCCTGGTAGGTAAACTGGCGGCTTGAGTTGACCGGTGGCGAAGGCTGCACCGGAAGCGCGCGCGCGGGTTCGGAAGCGGGAACTGCTTTGCGAGCCGGAATTTCCACTTTCTCCCGCACTGAAACTAACCGGGTGGCGGAGAGCGCTACGGCAGTGGATTTAGGCTGTGAGACTTCAGTGCGAGTGAAGGCAGTGACGATCTTGGGCGCGACCACCGCTTCAGCGCGAAGGATGGGCGCTGGCCGGGCGGTGGTGAAAACCTCGACTTGCGCGGCCGTCGCCAAAGTGGCGAAGGAGCAGGCGCTGAGGAGGTAAGCGACACGTTTCACGGGCCGCGTTATGACGTATAATTGTCAGAACGACAAGAACTTTTTCGATAGGCCGGAGTGGGCCTTATCGAGGAACAGAAAGCAGCGCGGCGCTGGCCGGGAGTCTGCTACTTCTTCGCGTAGATACCGATCAACTGGCGCTTCGACGGCTGGGCCGCGCGGAAGTCGCTCACAAAACCGTTCTTCGTCCGAATCTCGACATGGCCCGCACCGCCGTTGGCGTTGTAAACCAAGACTGCGCCGATGGGCGCCGAGAAAGGATTATTCAGCGCAAGTTTCGTGAAACCGTAGTGGTGCACGAGCTCGTCACCGGCCTGTTTCGCCAGCGCCGTCTTCGGATAGGAATCGACTGCTCCGGCGGCGAGTAAAGCTTCCTTCACGTAACGCCAGCAACGCGCCTTCGAATGGGCGTGAGCGCGCTCTTGCGCTATCGTGGCCGCGCGGGCGAGAGCGGGGTTCAGTTTCGGGTCGATTTTCGCGATCGGGCCGACCAATTTTCGCTTGGCCGAATCGTCCGCTACCGGCACAGTGACCGTCTTGCCGGAGGCATCTTTAAAAGCAAAGGGCTGCGCTTTGGATGGTTCGGCGGGCGTCGCTTGCGAGGACGCTGGCCGATTCCGGACTGGTTCAAAAGTGAGGGGGCGCGCCGCGTGAACCGAAGTGGCCGCGAGGCAGCCGCAGACGATGGAAAAGAAGGTTACTTTGGACATCGGAACGGCCCCCATCGGGGCAATCGGTGCAATTCGCAAGCCTTTTCTCGGAAAAAGCGTGTTAGCTGATCGGCCCTTGCAGACAGAATTCCGCCTCGGCGGCGTCTGTTATTTTGGTAGAATCTTGCGTCCGAGGCTGCTGCCAGCGCGATATTTGAATCCAAAGCGTGCCCTGCCGCATCCCAATTCTACGTCAATTTCCCATGATGACCGACCTCCGCTTCGCCCTCCGTCAACTGCGCAAGACCCCGGGTTTCACTCTCCTCGCCGTTCTCACCCTCACGCTCGGCATCGGCCTCAGCACCACCATCTTTAGCCTGGTCAACGACCTTTTCCTGCGCGGTCTCCCTTTTCACGAACCCGCCCGCCTCGTCCATCTCTTCACGCAGCCGAAGGGCGGCGACACCTTCGATTTTCCGCTCTCGGCCCCGCGTTTCATGCATTATCGCGATGGCCAGACTATCTTCGATGGCTTTGCGGCCGAAAGCCCGACCGCATTCACCCTCACCGGTATCGGTAATCCGGTGCAGTTGCGGGGTTTCCGGACTACGGCCAATTACTTTGACGTGCTCGGGGTTCGTCCGATTCTCGGGCGCACTTTCCTGCCGCAGGAGGAAGAAGGGGCGGACGTCGCGCTCGTCTCGGAAAAATTTTGGCATCAGCGACTCGGCGGCGATCCCAACGTGCTGGGACGCAACCTTACGCTCGATGGCGTCTCCCATACGATCGTGGGAGTCTTGCCAAACTTGCCGACGCAGTGGGTCGGACAAAACGGGAACGAAATCTGGACCACGAAGCCATTCATCATTCCCGGTTTTTCTTACGAGCGGATGATGCGCGGTACGGCGTTTCTCCGTGTCATCGGTCGGATGAAGCGCGGCCAAACCGTCACGCAAGTGGAAGCCGCACTTGTGCCGCTGGCGCAAAGTTATCGCTCGGCTAACCCGGGCAAGATCGATGCCGATGTCAGCAATCTCCTTAAGACGCTGCCGCAAGATGTGAGCGGCGATCTTCGTCCGGCCTTTGGCACATTGCTCGCGGCCGTCGGATTCGTTCTGCTCATCGCCTGCAGTAATGTAGCCAATCTTCTGCTCGTGCGCTTCAGCGGCCGGCGGCGGGAGATCGCGCTCCGGATCGCCTTGGGTGCTTCGCGTGGCAGCGTCCTGCGGCTCTTCATTTTTGAGAGCGTGCTCGTGAGCGCCTTGGCCGGCATTGCCGGGGCCGTCCTCGCGTGGCAATTGGTTCCTCTTGTTCCAAAATTAGCGGCCGATTTCCTCCCGCTCGATCCCGGAGCGCGCGTCGGTCTTTCGCTTCCGGTGCTCGCCTTTGCGATCGTTCTTGCGCTCGTGACCGGTCTCATCATGGGCGTCTACCCGGCGTGGCAAAGCTCGCGCGCTGATCTCGTGGACGGACTCAAGGAAGGCGGACGCGGCAGTAGTGGCAGCCTGAAACAACAACGCTTTCGCAAAATTCTCGTCGGCGGGCAGGTCGCGCTCTCCGTCACGCTCCTCGCCGGGGCCGGACTTCTCATCGCCAGCTTCGTTCGGCTGAGCCAACAGGATCTCGGGTTTCGGCCGCAGAATCTTTGGGTCGGTTTCGTCACCCTGCCGGCAGCTCCCTATCCGGATGTCGCCGCCCGGGCGCGCTTTGCCACACAATTAGACGCCGCTCTGCGGACGGTTCCCGGATTCGAGCAAATCAGCCTCAGCGGCGACATTCCACTCGCCGGTGGCAATCGCACGCTCTACACCCGCCCGGAAGGTAACGTCCTGCCGATCGCCGAGCGCGCCTCCGCGCCGTCGCACGATGTGGCGCCGGGTTATTTCCAAACCTGGGGCATCCCTCTTCTCTCCGGCCGCTCCTTTGATGCGCATGATCTGACCGACCACCAAAACGTGATGCTCATCAGTCAGTCCGGTGCGCGCAAAGTTTTTGGGGATGAAAATCCGATCGGGAAAACATTACTGGTCACCAGTAGCAGCGTTCCCACGGAGATTATCGGCGTCGTGGGCGACGTGCGTTCGGAGCGTGTAGCGCAACGAAACGAGATGGAATTTTACCGTCCGTGGGCGCAGGAGAGTTTTCCGTTTTTGAGCGTAACCGTGCGAAGCAAATTTCCCGCGAACGAAATTAGCCGACGCGCGGAGAAAGCTCTCGCGAGCATCGACCCGAGTCTCGCCATCGCGCAGCCTCAAATGATGGATGACATCATCGCCCAAGCCCTCGGACAAGCACGCCTAACGACCATTCTTCTCGGAGTCTTCGCGCTCGTGGCATTGCTTCTGGCCACCGTCGGGATTTACGGTGCCGTCGCGTTCACCGTCGAGCAACGCACGGGCGAGATCGGTGTTCGGATGGCGCTCGGAGCGCAAACTCGCGACGTTCTTAGACTCATCCTCCATCAAGGGATGAAGCCCGTCCTCCTCGGTCTCGTCTCCGGCGTCGCCGCCGCCCTTGCGCTCGGCCGGCTTCTCAGTACCCAGCTCTACGAGGTCTCACCATCGAACCCGCTGCTCCTCGCTGCCACCGCTATCGTTCTCAGCTTGGTCGCGCTCCTCGCCTGTCTTTTCCCCGCACGCAAAGCCGCTCTCCTAGACCCGGTGCAAGCCCTCCGCGCGGAATGAGCGACGGTCCCCAAGCCGGAGCGATGACCGGTCTCGCCCTCGGAGTGCGTCTTTCGCTGCCGCCCCGGCGTTGCAGGCTGATTGGGCGTTAATCAACCTTCGACCAACGCGGCCGCCGCGGGGGGTAGCCAAGGCCGCTGGTCTTTTTGCGGCGATGGCGCGCCCGCTGCTACCTAGTGCGGCGCGTCCATCAATTTTTTGGTCGCACGATCAGACAGGATTGACTCAGCCGCTCGCGAGAAAGCAAAATGCACCCGTACGAAAATATCTCCATGAATCCGACGGCTGCTCCTTCTTTAACGGCGACCATCGAACGCCGCGCGGCACGACCAATTTTAGATGCCCGGCGCGTTCAGGCTCGAGAGAAATGAGCTTGCACGCCCAAGCCCAAAATTTCCGCTGGTTGCCGGACTCGCCGTCGAGACCGCTTCTTTCTGTGCCATCGAAAAATCCCGGCTCAGTGCAATGCTGGCTCGCCGAATATCAGATCGGCTTGCGATCACTTCCGTATCTCGCCGACCACGGCTTTCACGACATGGCCGTCCTGCCGGGAGCATTTCACATCGAACTCGCGCGGCGGCTTCACCGGGAAGTTTTTGAGCGCGACGCCGTCAGTCTGCGCGAGATCGAATTTACCAATCCGATCGTCCTCTCAGCCGACGACGCACCGCTCACCGTGCGGATCGAGAAGAGGACGGACGGTTGGGTTTCCTACGAACTGTTCGAGGCTACCAGCGAGATCGTCGAACGTTCGCCGGGCTTGCAACCGAGCGCACGGCTTCAAGTCGAATTCGAACCGCCGCTCTCCAGCGGAAAGGTCACGGCAGATGAATTTGCCGGCCACAAGCGACTTACCGGAAATGCCGACGAATTGTACAGCCAACTTGGCAACAACGGGAATCAGTATGGTCCGCATTTTCAAATGCTTGCGGGCGTCTGGCGATCGGGTGCGCAGGTTGCGGGGCGGTTCGCGGATGCGCTGTTAAACGGCGATGGCTCATTACCGCCTCCTCTGCTTGATGCCGCCTCCCAACTCCTTTCGGGTATCACCCTCGATCGCGGGAAGACATTCATCCTGAAATCCATCTCCCGCCTATTGCTCGGCGTGACATCCGGATCGCGACCGTGTTGGGCCTACGGCACTGCGACGAATTTCGAAAACGATGGACTGGTCGGCTCGGTCCGAGTCGTTGCCGCCGACGGAACGTTCCTCTGGGAACTCACGGGCGTGACGCTCGCCTTCATGGATCGCCCACGATCGGAGGAGCCAGCTTCGCGAGAGGCAACCCGACTGTGCGTCTCCTCGACTTTCACGGCGGAGCCACTTGAGGATTCGCTGCGATTTTGGGGCGGGCATTTCGGGCAAACCGTCGAAATTGGATTCGCGCCCTACAACCAAGTCTTCCAGCAACTGCTTGATCCGGTGAGCGACTTCCGCCGCAATCGCGACGGCATCAATCTTCTCGTTCTCGGTCTAGAGGACTGGCTGCACGAGGCTCAACCCGCACTCCGACCAGACCCCGCGCACGTGTCCGCTTGCTTTGAAACCAAGCCGCGACGCATGCTTCCAAACGGCCTCGAAGTCGCACACCTTAACCGCCACGAAACGGATTACCTCTACCAGGAAATTTTCGAGGACCAATCCTATCTCCGGCATGACATCCAGTTCGCGGACGGCGATACGGTCGTGGACATCGGTGCAAACATCGGACTCTTCAGCCTCTTCGTGCTGAGCCGGTGCGAGAACCCGGAAATTTTCGCCTACGAGCCATCGCCTCGCGTGTTCGATCT
>JBDUAE010000093.1:0-7607 GCA_040004805.1 Chthoniobacterales bacterium
TGATGCGCCGGACCATTCGGCCCGCGGAACGTGATCGGAATATTAAATTGCCCGCCCGACATCGTCAGCATGTTCGGCGCGTTGTTCACCACCTGATCGAATGCCACCAGCGAAAAACTAAACGTCATGAACTCGATCACCGGCCGCAGTCCCACCATCGCCGCGCCAATCCCAAGCCCCGCAAAACCATTCTCGCTGATCGGCGTGTCCACGATGCGCCGTTCCCCGAAGCGATCGAGCAAACCCTGGCTCACCTTGTAGGCGCCGTTGTATTGCGCCACTTCCTCGCCCATCAAGAACACATTCGAGTCGCGCTCCAACTCCTCCGCGAGCGCCTCATTCAACGCCTGGCGATACGTAATCTCCCTCACGCTTTCGCCTCCGTTGCGCCATTCACGTAGGTGTAGTCGTAGAGCTTCTCCAGCGGCGGCTCCTCGCTCTCTTCCGCAAATTTCACACTCGCCAGCGCCGTCTCCTTCGCGTCCTTGTCCATTTTATCGAACTGCTCGTTCGTCAACGCGCCCTCGCGCTGCAACTGCGCTCGCAACCGCGTGATCGGATCGTCCATCCGATACTTCTCCAGTTGCTCTTTTGTCCGGTAGCTCGCCGGGTCCGACATCGAATGCCCGCGATACCGATACGTCCGGATCTCGAAAAACGCCGGATGCGGCTCCTTCCGGATCGACGCGATCACTTCGGCCAGCTTATCGCGCACCTCGCGAAAATTCATCCCGTCCACCACGTGCCCCTCGATGTCGTAGCCCTCCGCCCGATCCACGATCTCCTTCAACGAAGTCGACCGCTCCACCGACGTTCCCATCGCAAAGAGATTATTCTCGCAAATAAAAATAACCGGCAGCTTGTAGAGCGCCGCCAAATTGAGGGCCTCATGGAACGAACCCTGGTTGATCGCGCCATCGCCGAAAAAGCACAGCGTCACCCGATCCTCCTCCCGGTACTTCGAGGCAAACGCCATCCCCACCGCCAGCGGCACATGCGCCGCCACGATCGCGTGCCCGCCGTACATGTGATGCTCCCGATCGAAATAATGCATCGAGCCGCCCAGCCCCCGCGAACAGCCCGTCACCTTCCCGAACAGCTCCGCCATACACGCATCCGGCGTCGTCCCCCGCGCCAGCGCATGCGCATGGTCCCGGTAGGCCGTGATAAAATAATCATCCGGCCGCGTCGCCGCCACCGCGCCTACCACCACCGCCTCCTGGCCGATGTAGAGATGGCAAAAACCGCCAATCTTCTGCGCCTGATATTGTTGACTCGCACGCTCCTCGAAACGCCGGATCAGCAGCATCAGCGAGAGCATTTCGACTTCGTCGCGTTGCTCTGGCATGGACAAAGCCAGGTTTAGGCAACGCGCGAAAGCGCCGACGTCGTCCGTGCGCGCTCCGTGCTCCGGCCGTATTGCACCGCCAGCACAAACAACCCCGTGAAAACCAGATCGCTTACGAGCGAATTCCGGAAAAACGTCCACGTCGGCGCATACCCCGGCAGCCCCACCGTCAGCGCCTGGAAGAGCCCCGCCAAATTCTTCACATAGCCCGGGTCGCTCAGCCACGAAAACGTATTGCTGATGAAGTAAAAAATAGCCGACCCCGCCACCGTCGCCGGGAGCATCGTCTTCAGCGACGCCCGCCGCACCAGCAGCAAACCCATCGCCCCCACCGCGATCAACGCCAGATACCGCCCGATCATCTGCGCATCGAACAGCCGCGCCCCATAGTAGCTATCCAGCACTATATCCGACACCAACAGCGCCAGAACAGGCACCGTAAATTTATACTTCGCCGGGAAATACACCGCCCCGCAGAGCGCGATCGCCGCCAGCGGAGCAAAATTGGAGAGCCACGTCGCCGCGCCCGATTGCACCAGAATTCCGGTAGCGATCCGGTACACCACCGCCACGAAAACGAGAAGAAAAGCAGGAATCATCGCGTGGATAATCCAGCCTCCCGGCCCGATATGCAACGCGCTTCTGCAAGCCGGCACGCCCGCTGAGCAGAACTGCGGAGATTCTAGAGCTGACCCGCTTCGACCCTCCACCTCGCCGATCCAGTCGGTGTGGCCAGCGAGTTTTTTGACATCGCTCTACTCAGCCGTCGCGGCCAGGGCGGCGCAGAGATAACGAATCTCCTCATCTACATCCGCAGGATCGCTCACCGTATGCGCGACTTCTTCACGCAAGAGCGTCCGGTAACGCTGCCGCAGCAGGTGCAGCTGCTTCTTCACCGCCGTTTCCGCTATCCGCAATGTCAGCGCCAGCTGCGCGTAGGAGACGTCCGCCCGCTCTCCCACCAGATGGGAACTGAGGACGTCATAGAGGCGGCGTTTTCCGCCGGTTTCGCATTCCTCCTGGAGGCGACGCATCGCCTGCTCCACCACCGTGGCCGCCCAGCGCAGATCAAATAGATGTTCCGGTTCCATGGCTTCAGCGGAATCCCGGCAGAGCGAAAAGCTAGAGGGGGCTTCGGCCATGAATTCATCCCACGAAATAAAGTGCACCTGACCGCCGCGTTTCAGGGCGCGCCGCCTGTCTTCCGCGTGGCCGAGAAAATGTTGGAGGGACTTCAAGAGCAGTGAACGAAACCGACCGCGGCTTTCATCGGCATGTCGCAGCCAATTATCTTCCAGGATCATGAGGAAAAAATCCTGCGTGAAGTCCTGCGCGTCCTCTTTGGAATAGCCGCGGCGGCAAACGTAGGCAAAAATCGGACGCCAATAGATCCGGCACAACTCCGAGAGCGCGGCGCGGGCCGCTGCTTCATCGCCCTCCAGTTTTCCCCCGGAGATAACCAAGCTCCAACGAGTGGTGGCGAAAATACGCTGTTCGCCGGTATTCTCAGGTCCTCGTCTTTCCGTCACAGAGAGGAATCCTAGAGACATGTGCTATTCCTGCACAAGCTGAATAAGTCTCGACTCTCGAGATTTCCTCCAAACCGGAGCACTCGCAAAAATACTTCGGAACTTCGTTCCGCCCGTCCGCTAGTAACCAGTGAAAGCAAAAACTGGAGACTTAAAACTATGAAATACAACCTCATTCAAAGACAGCTAACGAATCATGCGCAATCCTCTTGCCGCGCGCCCGCGCTGAGCCCCGCCGAGATGGCCGCTTATCACGGCACCGCAGCAGGTCATATTCGCCTTCTGCGCACCATCCTCTTCGGCGCGGAGACGCGCGGCCAACTCTTGAAGCATCGCCGCCTTTCCTTTGTTCCCATGCTCTGCCTCTTCATGGCATTGACGGGATTTTCCGGATCTCTCGCCCACGGTGCGGTTATCTCCTGGAATCCGGCGATGACCATTTCCGGCACTAGCACCAATACGTCCAATCCTTCTACCGCATTCTATCTCTTCGGTGCCTTCAATGTCGCGGGACCCACTGTGGTCGTGCCCACGACCACCACACCCGTCACCTTTGCTCAATTCCCGATTAGCGGCACCGCAAATAGTTATACCGCTACCAATGCCAATGGGAGTTTCACGCTGGCTTCCAGTCCCAACATTGCGGGAACCACAAACTTCGGGAGCAACTTGGCGCCGTTCAATAATCTTGAAGCCAACTACCGAGGGCTTCTGCAGTCGGGAGCGTCTACCCTGAATGCACCTCTAACCCTCACGATTAACGGCCTCACGGTTGGAGGGCTCTACTCCATTCAGGTTTGGGCGAATTATTCCGATGCAACCCTACCCTACTCCGAGTCCGTTTCCGGTGGTAACGCCACTTCTCTTATCTACAACACCAGCAGCCCGACAATGGGCGGTCTCGGCCAGTTCGTTACGGGAACCTTTACGGCTACGAGCACCTCGCAGGCCATCACGCTCACTGGAATCGCCGGCCCGGCGAACAAACCTCTCGCAGTGCTTAACGCATTCCAGATCCGGTCCGAATCCCCCATTATTCCAGAGCCGTCTTCGATCGCTTTGCTCGCTGCTGCTGGCCTCTGCGCACTTGTCGTGGCGGCCTGCCGGCGGCGAACGCGCCCCGCCTTCGGCGCGCTCGGAATTACGAGCGGATTACTGCTTTTGGCGCTGACCGGAGCTCCCGCGCAGGCGACCATCATTAACTGGGGCTCGGGCCCACAAACTATCTCGGGCACGGCCGCGGGCACTACCGATGTCAGCACCCTCGGAACTCTCTTCGGTGCCGCCAACAATGGCACTACTGGTGTCTCAGCGGTCACGATCAATGGCGTGGTCTTCAACCCTTTCGTGACCGACGGAAGTGCGGCCAGCGTCACTTCTGGAAACTTCAGGTTATCGAGCGGACCAAATATCGGGGGAAGCAACTTCGGCTATGGGGGAGGACCGAGCGGTTCCCCGTTCGGATCGCTCTCTGCGCCTTATCAGAATCTCCTCTTTTCTGCCTCCGCTGTCTCCAACGCGCCGCTCACCCTCACCATTAGCGGACTTACGAACGGTCAACTCTACCTCGTCCAGCTCTGGGCGAGCTTCTCCGATCCAGGCTTTTTCCCGGGCGTCAGTGAAGACGTCTCGGGCGGTAATCCCACCACCCTCCAGTACAATACGACATTCCCTGCGTCGGGCGGGGTCGGCCAATTCGTGACCGGCACGTTCACGGCCAGCGGCACCACCCAATCGATCGCGCTGACCGGTCTCGGCCCGCCGATGCAACAGCTCTCCCTCCTCAACGCCTTTCAGGTGCGCGCCATACCCGAGCCCTCCACTTGGGCAATGATGACCGCCGGTCTCGCCCTCTTGGTCGCGAGCATACGCTTCCGCGTCCGCCACAACTAAGCCGTCCTCAACATCAACCAACTAAGACACTATGACCCCATCGCCAGTCATCCAAACCCTCCCCTCCTTCCTCGGCCGCGCCATGGCCGCTCTCCAATCACCAGGGTCCGCCGCGGCCGAAAGCGGCGCCGAAATTCCGCTCGGGCCTGGTGAATTTCGACTGCTCCCGACCGACCTCCTGCTCCCAGCGCGGAGCCGCCGCTATACCCCGGCCGCGGCTCCGGTCGATCAGCCGACACGCGGCCCGCAATTTAGATTGCCCCGGAGCGGCCACGCGATCTTCCGAGCACGCCCACATCGCTTTTGCGGGGTGATGTTCTTTCCATTCTGACCAGCGTCACTCGTGCACACAAATCCAGCACAACAAAAACAAAAACCAACAAATGAAATCGATGAAAACAATATTCCAAGTAGCTCTGCCCATGCTGGCCAGCGCGTTTCTGTGCGTCGACGTACTCCGGTTCCGATGTTGGCGCCTCGTCTACCTCTCTCCGCCCAAATTCTGACTCCGCCGCTTCCCTCTTCGACCCCGCGCATAGGCCTAACGCAACACAAGATCAGCGACCGCTGGCGAGGGCACGCATGGCTGCCGGTGGAATGTGGACGTCTTCGAAGGCTGCACGACTGGCTAGACGTCTCGTTGCATTTACAAACTGCCTGGAGTGTTTCGCGGCGCAATGAAGATCATGGGGAAATCGACCTCTTTCGGTCTCCCGGGCTTCGCTCGCCACTGCATTGCGGCACGGACAACCGCCTCATCCATGACAGGATGCCCCATGGAGAGCAGAATAAGAACTCGGCTGACCTTGCCTTCCGGTGTGAGAAACGCGCGGTACACTCCGCGGCCCGACCAGACGCCCCGTCGCGCTTCATACGGAAATTGGGGAGGGAGAGGGTTTATGAAAACGCGCTTTAACTCAGGACCGCTAATGACACGAGCCGATGGCGGGCCAAACAGCTTTTGCGCGAAGGCTGAAGGACCGATCAACAGAATAATAAGGAATAGCGCGCGCATAGGTCTCACGAGAATTAGATGAAAGTTCGTCTTCAAAGGCGAACATTTTTTCGTTTCTCACGGGGGTAGGAGCGGGGAAAAGTCCGTCGGAACCGCGGGGACGGCTGCGGGGCCTGCTGGCGCAAATGGTGCCGATCCGGACCATCGTCTTCCAGCCGCGCTCCACGCCGCAGCATTCGTCCTACTCGCCCGTAGCTGCCAGAGTTTCGCAAAGGTAACGGATGTCGTCGTCCACATCGGCCGGATCCGCCACTGTGTGCGCCGCTCTCCACTCACTAAGGGCCGCCGCGAGCGAAGACGAACACGAAATCCCGCTCGGGCCAGGTGAATTTCGAGTGCTCCCGGCCGACCTCATGCTGCCGGCACGGAGCCGCCGCTATACCCCGGCCGCGCAGGCATCCGATCAATCACCACGCGGTCCGCAATTCCGGTTCCAGCGCAGCGGCCACGTCGTCTTCCGGCCGCGCCTGCACCGCATGGGTGCTCTCGTCTTTCCATTCTGAGCGTTTCCGTTCGGTTTGCTTGGAACCAGCGTCTCGCTCCGTAGCGTCAAGCTATCCAAAAGCCGACACGGACTTGCTCGAGGAATCAGCCGCCGCGAAGGAGCTGGCGCCGCGGGAGGAGCAGCCGGGCACATTCACGCGCCGACGTAGCGGCCTGTAACGATTATTTTGTGAAGTAATCCAAGGAACGTTGGATTGTGATTTCCTTTGGATCGCAACAGGTGGCAGATATTTCTATTACGTCTTCGCCCCCCTTTCCTCCGCCCGTCCGCAAAGTAATCTTCGCGTTTTCCAAGTCCTCCGCGGTAAATCCATTTCTGAGTAAGACTTCCTTAGCCACCGATATTTCGTTTAGCTTGACCGCTCTTTTTAGCTGGTCGCGGTCGTCCTTACTGGCGCGAAGCCGGGTTTGGGCTTGCGCGGCTTTCTTCTGTAGTGAGGCGGCATCAGCGCTTGAAGGTCTATCGGTCAAATGGGGACTTCCTTCTCCAGTAGGCGCTTGCGCACTTGCCATGGCTGGAACAGCCAGGAGGCAGAGTGATGTGACGATGGAGAGGACTACGTTGCCCAAGAGTTGCATAACCTACAGGTCAACCGATCCATATTTCTCATTCCCCGGAGGGTCGCGAAGAAAGTAGAATCCAATTCATCGTGGGACGATCCCAGAAGGGGATTGGATCACAAAAGAGGATTGGACCTGAAGGCTTGACGTTTCGGGGTAGAGATTCAGACACCCGAAACGAATGTCCAGGACCGCTTCGTGAGTAGGCGCATCCGGGACGGTCCAATCGACATAATTCACCTTCGGGTTCCGCTGCTCGGTGATAAGACTGTAGATCGACTTGCCACCATCGATGGAAAGGAGAATTTCCGTTTCACACATCGTCAGGTCGACGTTGGGAAAGTTCGTCGTCCATTCAATCCGCACCACTTGTCCCGGAATCAAAAGCTGTCCCGCCCTTGGCGAAATCAGCTTGGCACTATATTTCGCCTTCTGCGTCTGCGCGAGTGTCGTCCCTGGCTGAGCCAAAGCGCACATCAATACCAGTAGCGCTAGAAGTACACGGTGGGTTTTCATTTTCTCACTCCATCCGAGTGAGCTTCGATTGTCAATAGCAGTCTGCGCCGCAAGATGGAGGTGTAGGGATTACAAAACCGCAATGCAAAGCAAGCCCTCTTTCACGGCTTAGTCCAAGTTTTCACTCAAATGAGTCCTCGACATTTGGTGGAAGAATATTCAAGAATCGCGTCGCTTCTGACTTCCCTCAGCCCGCCCTCACGCGCCATTTCAATAAGAACACACATGAACACACGTCTCC
>JBDUAE010000416.1:0-2287 GCA_040004805.1 Chthoniobacterales bacterium
ATCGATCGTTATCTCCGCCGCACCCGTGCGGGTTCGGGGAATATCCTGTTCGATCGTCGGACTGAACTTCTGAAGTGTGTGCGTTTCCTACGCGATGGTGGTGTCGTCGGCGTTCTGATCGATCAGGGCGCAGGCTACGCCGGGCTTTGGACGCCGTTGTTCGGTCGTTTGACGTCGTCCTCCACGCTCGCCGCCACGCTCGCCATTCGCACCGCGCAGCCCGTTCTTCCGATCGCGATTAACACCGCTGGCTGCGCGCGTTGGAAAGTCACCATCTCCGAACCCGTCTATCCGCCGGAAGATGGCGACAACGATCTTTTCACCGCGCGCATCAATCGCCTTCTCGAAGAACAGATTCGTCGCTATCCGGCCGATTGGCTTTGGTCGCATAATCGCTGGAAGCCGCTGCGTCCGCACTTTCTCTTCACGCGCGATCAACGCCGCGTTTTTTTCCCGCCGGACCTCGATCGCGCCGCCCTCGATCCCTTTCGCATTCTGCTCGTTGCGCCCGCCACCGCTGAGGCTGGCGCGGACATCTTGCCAGCGTTGCGCGCGATCAAGAATGGCCGGCCCGATCTTTGGCTGGCGGTCCTCGCGCCCCATCCGGCGGCTCAATTCTGGGAGAAATCATCCGAGATCGATGCCGCCATCATCTGGCCGAGTGACGCTTCGCCGTTTGCCATCGCTGCCCAAATCCAGGATCACGCCCGCTTCGACGCCGCAATTTCCTTCGAACCGGAATGGCGAACCACGCTCGCTCTTTTTCTCGCTCGCATTCCCATTCGCGTCGCACGTCCGCAAGGCTGGTTTTCGTTCTTATATAATCAGCAGCCACCGCCAGTCGGCTTGAATGTTTCCGTTGCCGACGCCCATCTCATGATCGCGCGCAGCATTGGGGCCAATGTGCCGCCGCTGCCTCTTTCCACCTCATGACTGCCGCGTTTTTCCTCCAAGGCTTTCTTCTCGGCTGGTCGGTGGCCTGGCCGCCCGGCCCGATCAACGCCGAAATGATGCGGCGCGGTCTCCTCCCCAAAGCGGACGGCGGCGGATTTTGGCCCGCGTGGCGTGTGGGCCTCGGGGCCTGCACCGGCGATAGTCTCTGGGCGTTGAGCGTTTCGCTCGGTGCTGGCGCGCTGATCAATACTCCGCGTGTGCGTTTCGCGCTCGGCCTCGTTAGTTTAGCTCTGCTCCTCTTCCTTGCCGGCGTCTTTCTCCGCGGCGCGTGGCGCGCCTATCGCGATCGCGCCCATCCCACCGCCGCCAGCATCCCCGGGAAAAAACGTGGCCTGCCCGGATATCTTCTCGGCTTCACCCTTGCCCTAACGAGCCCTTGGAACATCGGCTTCTGGCTCGCTGTTGTCGGCAGCCAAAGCGGTCGGCTTAACGGCAATTGGTTCAGCTCGCTCTTCCTCGCCGGGTCCGTTCTCCTCGGCGCGATCACCTGGGGTTTCGTCCTCGCCACCGCCGTGAAACTCGGCGCCCGCATCTTTTCGCGCCCGAGTTGGCAAATCGCCACGCAAGCGCTGACCGCTGCACTCATGCTCTATTTTGCAGTGCAACTCGTCCTGCGATTGGGTTAAATTGGCGTCTGTGGGAGACCCGCGCACGTATCAACCAGTAGATCACGAATGAAAGAAAAGATCGCGAAGACGGAAGCCGAATGGAAAACGGAGCTGACTCCCGCGCAATTTCATGTCCTGCGCGAGAAAGGGACCGAGCGCGCCGGCACCGGGGAATACGCCCACTCGGACACCGCGGGAATTTATCGCTGCGCCGGCTGCGGCCAGGAATTGTTTAGCTCCGACGCGAAATTCGAATCCGGCACGGGCTGGCCCAGCTTTTACACCCCGATCGCCGCCGATTCCGTGCGGACGGAAACGGACCGCAAATTTTTCATGAAACGGACAGAAGTCTTATGTGACCGTTGTGACGGACATCTCGGCCACGTTTTCGAGGACGGTCCCATCCCCACGGGCCTGCGTTACTGCCTGAATTCTGCCGCGCTCAAACTGGACCCCGCGAAATAACGCGGAAGTCTGATCCCGGCGGAGAAATTCAGAGTCGGAGCTACCCGAGCGCTTCCTTCTCCACGATGAGCAGGAGATTGCGCGCCGGCGTCTCGCCGATCACCTCGCTCCCTTCGCTCGTCTTCACCTTGAAGCGGTAAGACTGCTCCCCTTTCTCGCCCACCAGGGCGAACCAATCAGCTTGCACTTCGACCGGCTGTTCGCGGCCCAGGAGATACACGGCGAAAATCTTCATCGCGCACCTTCCACCGCGCCCGCCC
>JBDUAE010000094.1:0-7541 GCA_040004805.1 Chthoniobacterales bacterium
TCGGTGCAGCTCTTCTTCATCGGGATTCTGGGAGAATACATCGGAGCCATTCACACCCAGGTCTTGCATCGGCCACTGGTGGTGGAGAAAGAGCGGATTAATTTCTGACCAAGGCGCACCTCAAATTTCTCCTGCGTGGTCTGTTCTCGCTTGCGCTACTCGGCCTCGTGGCACGCAAGATTAATTGGGCTGAACTCGGCGTGGTCCTCGAACGCCTGCAGCCCGGTTGGGCTTTCGCGGGCTGGGCGACTACTTTTTTGATTATCGCGGGCCTGATTTTGCGCTGGCGGATTCTTCTCGCGCAGCAGGGACTTCCGGTGCCGAATGCTACCGTTTTCGCTCTCACATGGGGCGGGCAGTTTTTCAACTCCATTCTCCCCGGGAGCACCGGCGGCGATGTGATGAAGATTTACCAACTATGCCGTCTTCTTCCCGACCGAAAGGCGGCGGCGGTGGCGACGGTGGTGGTGGATCGCTTGGCGGCGCTAGTCGCGCTCCTGACCCTAGCGCTGGTTGGATTTATTTTAGAACCAGTCCCGCTTAGACTCTTGGCAGAAAGCGGGCCCCGGTGGACAGGAGCCAGAGTCGCTTTACTGCTCGGCGGGTTAATTTTGGCGAGTCTCGTTATGGGCGGGGTGGCCTACCGTCTGCTGCGCGGCCTCTCGTGGTTAGAGCGCTTGGGTCGAATGTTGCTAGCGGCAAGGACGCACTTCGTTCTTGGTCCCAATCTGGTAGCCGTCTGCGCGCTCGCCTTTGCGGTGCACTTCATAAATTTCTTTGTCGTCTATCTTTTTGCTCGCGCCCTGGGCATTAGCATAAGTTATCCGCAGATTCTGCTTATGATGCCGGTTGTTCTATTTCTGATGCTCCTGCCTATCACGATTAACGGTCATGGCTTGCGTGAACTTTTATTAATCGGTTACTTCAAGCAGATGGGAATTGTCCTAACCGGCGCAGTCACAAGTGGAGTTTCAGAGATCGCCGTCGCCCTTTCTCTGCTGCTGGTTTCGAATGACTTGCTCTGGAGTTTACCGGGCGGGATCTGGTATTTCCTCCACTTTCGGACCCGCGGAAAGAAGCGGAGCGAAAGTAACTTACCGTGAGATTCACCAGGATCGGAGAGGCCGCCGCCTCATCGAATTGCTGAAACTGCGTCCGTCGGTATTTCCGGTGGGGCGTCGAGGTGGAAGGCTTCTGCCTTCGCGAGCGGTCCAACTAGAGTAAATCGTTCATTAATTTTGCGGATGGGGCCCATTGGACGAGCAAGGGGGCGCTCGGGTGGTTTGCACGACGTTATGTCTTCCAAATCGTACGCCCCTAGCAATGGCGACGCCGGATAATAGGACGACGTGCCTTCCAGGTAGATTTGTTTGTGCATTAGGAAGTAAAGATCCCACATCAACTTCCAGCCGTTGTCTCCGAGAACGTTGACGGACGGAACTTCGGGATCACGATCGATTTGCAGCAGGTCGGCGTAAGCTGGCTCAACGCGCAAGTTTCTAATCGCTGCGACGCGAAGGATGGCTCTGTCGCCGAAGAAGCAAGCGGTCGCAAAAGCGAACAGGAGTACGAGGTCGCAAACAACGAACCAACGCCGCCAGCGCGTACGCCGAATGCCAAACGAGCATGCGATCACGGCCATAAAGCAGGGAAGAAAGAAACTCGCGAGTTTAAACGATTTATAGTTACTCCGGATTCCAAACGTCTCGCCGCACGCCACTAGGACAATGCAACCGACGTAGATGGCGATAGTTGCGAAAGCGAAACTTACTCTTTCTGAATTGGCTGGACTAAATCGGAATCCGAGAAAGATCCAACCAAGAAGCAAGATTGCTGCCGCAACGAGGAGTAGGTGATCAACCGGCGGCATGGTCATGGGAGCAATTTGGACAACCATCGCGGTTAAATATTCCGGCCCAATCCAAGGAATGGGCCAGCCGGCTTCATTGGTCGCGGTAGCGCGCAACATCGCCGTGACCGCGTCCAGCCGGGATGGACAAAGAACTAGCGCTCCAAAACATGCGAGCGTATTGAGCGTTAGAGCTGAGAGCAGGATTCGGAGGTCTTTTTTTGCCACCGCCAAGACCGCCACGAACACGCCAATAAAGAAAAAAAGAAACGGAAGCATGTGCTGATAGGTCAGAAGCAGCCCGCCGATGAGGAGGGAGCAAAGTAAGGCGTAGCGGAGCTGCTGTTCCCAGCGGCGGTCAAGGACGGCTTTGCTGTTGACCCACACGAGCGCGAGCGCGAGCGGCATTGCCAGCGCCTGGGCGAGGAACACTTGCGCGGCGACATAGAATAGGATCGGATGGAATCCGACGAGACCAACGGCGACGTGCGAAGGGAAGATAGGAGCGCCAAGCGTGTCGTATAAGATCAGAAATGTGGCCGCGGCCGCGAGGCATGCGAATAAATTGGTAGCTAGCGAGATTAACTGATGGGGCATGAGGCCCAGGAAACCGCCGAGCGCGGCCGGGAAGACGAAAGCGCCGAAATATCCGTATTGGGCCGCGACTTCGAACGAATGGAGACGCTGTCCCACGGCACCGCCAGTTGCACCTTTTCCAAACTCAGCGAAAAACCTCGCGATGGCCGCGTATTGCGGTGCATCGTAACCAAAAAGCGACACCGTCGTGAGGCCGTGGATCTCCCGTAGGACAGGAATGGAGAGCGCAAGAAAGGCAGCGCTCGCGATAAGCAGAGCGGCCAAGGCGGGCCGAAAACTAAAGGCCTCCCAGAGAGCTTCCCGCTTCCAAAAGAAGGCCAGAAGCAGGCTAATGCCGGGGGGGACGAGAAGCAATATCATGGGCCCCTGGTCAATTTTCGCTCCGAGGTTATACAGATGCCAACACCCGATAACACAATAACTGTAGCCGATAACTGGCGCCAAAATCGCGGCGTAACGTTGCAAATTGTTCGGTAGGATCCATATCGTGAATCCAAGGCCAAGTGCGTAGAGGATCAGCACCGCACCGAAAGTGTATACGCAATAGTTCATGAGTTGAAAACGTGGTCTTCTGCTCCAGCGACCGTGACAGATCAAGGGCAGTCGGTCACGGACTTCCAGCACATTTTGGCGCGAACCACTCGGTCGTTTTGCGTGAATGTGAAGAGCAGGACCTTGGCGCAGCGTCAGGCTCCTCCAGAGGAGCACTTCCGCTCAAGTTGAACGATGGGGCGCTCCCACTTCATTTGTGACAGTAGCATTCGAGCCGGAGGCGACAGAGACAGATCCTCCACCGCAGAGACTGTTGGAATGTTTGAATTGTCACGGGTAGTTTTACCGCTGTGGCGCACGTAAAGGTCAGAATGGTTTGCCCGATGCTGGCAACAAGAAGATGCTCGGCGAAATGAGCGCGAAAACATCGCTCAACAATCCACGAATGGCGAAAAGCAGATCTTCCGTGCTCGGAATAATCATTCCAGTTGGCGATAAGTTCGCTGAGCACCAGGCAAACGCCGCTATGAGCACTAGGATAGCCGCGCGAACGTAGTCAGTCCGGGTCCATCCGAGCTTACTTTCGTCGAAATTCACGGTCCGCGAGAGCTGGGAGAGGCGCGGGGAGTGGGCAGGGGAACGAGACGCAAGGTTCACGATTTCCTGATGAAAGTTCATTTTTTGCAATGCAGGGTCGCACTTCTAGCGCGCCAACTTGCCAGAGCAGTCTGAAGTCGTTTCGCCTCCAGAGAGCAGTCGATAGACGATGCGGTATTTTCCCGTTACAGTCGCGGTTCACGTTGCCGCTCGATCGTGCGAAGCGTCGGGCGGCGCGGTTTTCTTTCATGAGAGGCTGTACAATTGTCGCAAGAAATTATCTCGCTCAAGCGCGGGTACTGGCGGCGTCTTTTATCCGACAACATCCCGATAGTGCCTTCACAATTCTGATTGTCGACGACTTGACGGAGGATCGGGAGAAGGTCGATGGGCTGGAGCTTTTGCATCTGTCGGATCTCGCACTGGACGAAGGCGAGATCTACCGGATGCCGATGCTTTACGATGTGACGGAGTTTTCTACGGCGGTAAAACCGTGGCTCTTGCGTCGGCTACTAGGCGATGGCGCAGATGTGGTGTTGTATTTCGATCCGGATATCGAGATTTTCTCGCCCCTTGATCGATTGATCGAGCTAGCGCGGGAACATTCGATCGTGCTGACGCCGCACGTGACGGAGCCGATTCCGCAGGATGATCGTCTTCTAAGCGAGAGTGATATTTTGGGCGCGGGAATCTACAATCTCGGCTTCATCGGCGTAGGTCCTGGAAGCGAGGCGTTTTTGGATTGGTGGGCGAGCCGCTTACGGCGGGAGAGCGTGATCGATCCGGGCCGAATGCGATTTACCGACCAGCGCTGGATCGATTTTGTGCCGGGCTTGTTCCGGCATTTTATTGTCCGAGAGCCGGAGTTTAACGTCGCTTATTGGAACCTGCATGGCCGAATGGTGACTCAGGAGGAGTCGGGCTATCGGGTGAATGGAAGGCCGCTCTGCTTCTTTCATTACAGTGGGTACAGTCCGAAGCAGCCGCATATTCTAAGTAAACATCAGGGAGTTCGGCCCCGGATTCTTCTGAGCGAGCAGCGGGCTGTGCGTCGTCTTTGCGATGAGTATCGGGAAAAGCTCTTAGCCGCGGGATTTGGTGATGCCAACCAGAAGCCGTATGCCTTCGAATATTTGTCGAACGGGTTGCGGCTCGATCAACGAATTCGCCGCGCCTATCGCGAGGCCTTGGAGCGCTTTGAAAAAGGAATGGGAACCGAACCGCCTTCGCCGTTCGCGCCACAAAACGAGAGCGCTTTTCTCCGATGGTTAAACGAACCGATGGGGGCAGATGCGCCGGGGATTACGCGCTACATCCTTGCCGTGCACAATGACCGGGCGGATTTGCAGGCGGCTTTCCCAGACCCGGTGGGGGCGCAGGCCGCGGCTTATTACACGTGGTTTCTCGCGCAAGGTTTAGAGCAGGAACATGTTCATCCTTCGCTTTTTCCCCCGGCGACGGCGCAGGCGAGCGATCACAAGAATGCGCTGACGGCGTCCCTCGCCGGTTCGCATCAGGACTCGGCGATTAATGTGGCGGGCTATTTTCGAGCTGAGCTGGGCATCGGGGAAGCGGCGCGTTTGCTCCTAGCCGGGCTGGACGCGGTCGATCTTCCTTACCAGACGGTTTCCTGCACCGAAACCGTCAGCCGACAGGACCATCCTTTTCAGGAGCGTGCGGGAGAGGCCGCGCCTACGGACATCAACATCGTTTGCGTAAACGCCGACCAGACGCCCGCTTTCGCGAATAAGATGGGTCCGGATTTTTTTCGCGGGCGCTATACGATTGGGCTCTGGTTTTGGGAGGTCGAGGAATTTCCCGCGGCGTTCTGGACTGGCTTCGATTTCGTCGATGAAATTTGGGTCGCGACGGAATTCGTGCGGAAGGCAGTCGGCAAAGTTTCACCGAAGCCGGTCTATAAATTTCATCTGCCATTGGTGGCGCCGGGCGGCGAGTCGATTAGGAAGGAATCGGACACCCCGAAGCCTTTCACGTTTCTCTTTAGTTTCGACTTCATGAGCGTGCTGGAACGGAAGAATCCATTTGGGGCGATCGAGGCCTTCCAGCGCGCGTTCCAAGCGAGCGAGGGCCCGGTGTTGCTCATAAAAACGATTAATGGAGAGAAAAAGCCGCTCGACCTTGAGCGCCTAAAGATCGCCGCGCAGGGTCGGAGCGATATCGCGATTACCGACGGCTATATCTCGGCGGCGGAGAAGGATGCGCTGATGGCGCGCTGCGATTGCTATGTCTCGCTCCACCGGTCTGAAGGCTATGGTTTGACGATGGCGGAGGCGATGAGCCTGGGAAAACCAGTCATCGCGACGGGGTATTCCGGAAACCTTGAGTTTATGACGCAGGAGAATAGCTATCTCTGCTCCTTCGAATTCTGCGAAGTCGGTCCGGACTCTGCCCCATATCCCAGCACAGCGCGATGGGCTGAACCGAATCTTGCCGAGGCGGCGGCATTCATGCGCCACGTTTATTTGGAACAGGATGAGGCGCGCGCGCGCGGACGGCGGGCAGCGGAAGACATCCGCAAGCGGCACTCACCGGCAGTCGCAGGGCAGGCGATCGCGAAGCGAATCGCCTCGATCCGAGGGAGCCGGCTTACGTCTGTTTCAAAAGCGACTCGGCCAACGTCCCCGACCCGGAAACATCACTCGTGGGTTTGGCGGCTCTTCCGTCGCATTCTCTTGCACTTCTTAAAGGAAGAAAGAATCAGACTCACTAATCTCGAGGCGGCCGCGGATGCTTTCGAGACGGGGATTGCTCGAAGTACAGAGGCGCTTAGGCGTGGTGCTTTTAACCAACAAAAGACGCGCTCAAGCGGCCAAAACCAAGGAGTTGATCAGAGCGATGACCGACTTCAGGCAATAGTCTCAGTCCAGGAGCAAGCCCGCGAAAATGTGGCCAACGAGGCTTGTCTGCGCAGCTCCTTGGAAAAGAGGCTGCAAGAGCTTGCTGCGGCTCTGGAAGTCAGCCGCGATGAAGCAAAGCAGGACGGCGAGTTGGTGAAGGACTTGGGCGACGCTTTGGAAAAGCGGTTGGAAGAGTTAACCTCGGCTCTGGAAGTCAGCCGCGGCGAAGCAAAGCAGGAGAGCGAGTTAGTG
Source organism: Chthoniobacterales bacterium (assembly GCA_040004805.1). GTDB lineage: Bacteria > Verrucomicrobiota > Verrucomicrobiia > Chthoniobacterales > UBA10450 > JACCTI01. Next base: position 6,646 of record JBDUAE010000094.1, read on the forward strand.
AAGGACTTGCGGGCGTCGGCCGAACATTTCAGGGAAACGCTTTCCGCGTCGAGCGAGACCGTCGAAAATATCGCGCAAATGCAGCGCAATATTCGCGACGGCCTTGAGAGGCGGCTCGATGTCGTCGAGAAAACTGCCAGTCACGCCGAAGCTGGCCTTGCGCTTCGGGAAGCCGCGCCCTTCATGGCGAATCCGGACCTGCTTCATTTCAAAACTGCCGACGGAAAATCGACGATCGGTTATCGCGGATTGGGCGGAAAAGCGGATGGCGATGATCTTTATCTTGGCTTCGAGAATGTCTTTCGCGGCTCGGAAGAGATGATCCGCGAGCGGCAACGGTTTTATCTCGATTTTCTTCGCGGCCATCGCGGAGTGGTGGTGGACCTGGGGTGCGGTCGCGGAGAAATGTTGGATCTGCTAAAGGAGAGTGCGATTCCAGCGCTCGGCGTCGATCTTGACCCGGGAATGGTGGCGAGATCGCGAGGCAAGGGCCATTCGGTGCTGGAGCAGGGCGCACTTCCTTATCTGGCAGACCAGCCGGACGGTTCGATCGGTGGAATTTTTTGTGCGCAAGTCATCGAGCATTTGGCTTACGAAGATCTCCTGCAATTGTTGCGACTCGCGCGAAAAAAACTGGAGCCTGGCGGTGTTCTCATCCTTGAAACGGTGAACCCGCATTCGCCGCGCGCGCTCAAAACGTTTTGGGTCGATCTCACGCATAACAAGCCGATTTTCCCCGAGGTTCTGGTCACGTTTTGCCGCGAGATGGGTTATGAGGAAGCGAGCGTAAGCTTTCCCAACGGAAAAGGGGAATTTGAGGAAAATCGTCTCTGGGAAGGCGAATATGCGGTCATTGCGCATACCGGCCGGGATGGCGCGGATTTTTGATTCGTAGC
>JBDUAE010000417.1:0-2263 GCA_040004805.1 Chthoniobacterales bacterium
CGGAGATGCGGCAAAATCGTGTCGGCTATTTCCGAGTAGAAGGCGATGACTTCGCCCTTGGTAAAGCCGGTCTCCGGGAAAAAGACTTTGTCTAGATTCGAAACCGTTAACCGATGGCCATCGATCTCGACGTTCTGCTGCTTCTTCATCGTTGACGCCAGCGGCGGTCTTGCGCCGAAAGCGAAGCCTAAGATTGCCGGTGTCGCCTCCGTTTGCCAGCGAACGATCTCGAGCAGAGGCAATTTTCGCGCCTCGGCTCCGGCGCGGAGGCGCACATGCCAACCAGTCATTACTCGTCGGGCATTGCGCTGTTTGTGCGCACTTTGTTCTGACCGGTGGCCGTTGGGACAAATTCCCCGGCGTGCCGGTTAATAAATTCAGCGATGACGCTTAAAATCCGCTCATTCACCTCGGCCTGGGTTTTCCCGGAAGCGCGCAGTTGTCGCTGGGTTACCACTAACGAGTGGTCAGCGCCTTCCACGATGAAAACCTCGTTAGGCGCCGCCATCTCACCCCGGACCTTCTCCAATAGTTCCAACGGACAAAGCGCGTCGCGCGTGCCCTGCACAAAAAGAATCGGCGTCCTGATTTCGCGCAGGACCTTGTCCCGCATCCTGGCTGGGTCGCCGCCTCCGCAAAGCGGGTAACCCAGGCAAACCAGCGCCTGCACGGGCTCCTCAAGTGCAACGTGACAACCGATGCGCGAGCCCATGCTCTTTCCAATCAGCACCACCGGTCCATCGACTGGGCGGCGCGCGGCCGATAAGGCCGCGCGGTGCGCGCTAATAAGAATACGCGGGAGATCAGGCCGTTTCCGGCCTTCGAGCATGTAGGGATAATCGAAAGTTTGGACGCGGCCAAGCGTCCCCAATCGAACCGCCCATTCTTGCATCCACGGGTGCGAGGAAGGCGCTCCCGCGCCCGGCGCGAAAAGGAAAAGCGGGCGGCGCACGCGTTATTGCTAGCAGAGAACCCGCGCGCACTCAAAACTGCCGAGCTGCTCTCACGCCCGCAGGATTTTAGCTGCCACCTCGCCGGGCATCTGCGAGATAAAGCGCGGCATGGAACGCACCAAACTAAACGGAAGCACGCTCCGCACTGCCTTCGTCCTCGTTCTGGTCACTGCGACTTCGCTGCTCTTTTTGGCGATTCTTTGGCCGTTTCTTACGCCACTCCTGCTCGCCGCCATCCTCTCCAGTCTCTGCCAACCGCTCTATCTCGCGGTCACGCGTTTACTCGGTGGCCGCGCCTCGTTAGGCGCGCTGCTGACGCTGCTCATTCTTTTTCTCGTGGTCGCCGGACCACTCAGCGCGTTTGTCGGTCTCGTGGTCCGCCAGGCCGTGAGCGTGACGAACGATGCCATTCCGTGGGTGCAATCGCATTTCGGCGCCGCCGCCGCGTTTAACGCCCACGATTGGCTCGTGGCGCGTTTTCCTTCACTCGCCACTTACGTTCCCGATCAGAACCTGATCATGGAAAATGTCGGCAACGCCGCCAAGGCTGCCGGAACGTTTCTCGTCGCCGGCGTCTCTCGCATGACCGCCAGCACCGCGATCTTCCTGCTCGACTTGTTCGTCATGCTCTACGCGATGTTTTATTTCCTGCGCGATGGCCAAAAAATTCTCGAGCGCATCTTTTACTACGCGCCCCTCGATCACAAAGATGAGGCGCGACTGCTCCAGCGTTTCACGTCCGTCACTCGTGCCACGATCAAGGGGACGCTCGTCATCGGCGTCCTTCAAGGAACGCTGGCTGGCCTTGGTTTTTGGGCGGCCGGGATCGAGGGCGCCGCTTTTTGGGGCACGATGATGACGGTTCTTTCCGTTGTCCCCGGGATTGGTTCTGCGCTCGTTTGGGTGCCCGGAATGGCCTATCTCTTTCTCACCGGTCGTCCCCTGGCAGCGACGCTGCTCCTGATCTGGTGCTCAGCCATCGTCGGCACCATCGATAATCTCCTCCGGCCGCGACTGGTAGGAAAAGACGCGAAAATTCCCGACCTGCTCATTCTCCTCGGCACCCTCGGAGGGATTTTTCTTTTCGGGCCGATTGGTTTTATCGTCGGCCCGATAGTTTGCGGGTTGTTCCTGACCGTTCTCGAAATTTACGGCACTACTTTTCGCGACATTCTTCCGCCGGTCCGCAGTCTAGCCACCGGACGGCCGTTAAAATCGGAGCCAATTTTACCGCCTGAGACTTCCGGTTAGGCGGACGCGCTCTCCAGCGCGACCGAGCCAAATGGCAACTCCGAGAGTTCGATCTCCGG
>JBDUAE010000418.1:0-2256 GCA_040004805.1 Chthoniobacterales bacterium
GATTTTTCCGGCTCCGATAACCAGCGCGCGATCGGTTTGCTCGCGACCCTCGCCGTTTCGTCCGTGAAAAATTTCAGCAGCAGCGTTTCAATCAATGCCTGCCGGTAACTGGCGCTCCCGCGCACATCAGAGATCGGCACGAATTCACCCGCCAGCGTCGGCATGATCTCTTCGCACGTTTGCACGCTCCACGGTTTCCCCAGCAATGCCTGCTCTGTCGCACGCGCCCGCATCGGCAACGCCGCCACTCCGCCGTAAGCGACACGCGCCTGCTCGATCATCCCACCCGCCGAAAGCCGCACCGCAAACGCCCCGGCCACCGTGCTAATATCCATCTCGCGGCGCTTCGACGCTTTGTAGAATCTGCGAATCGAACGGGTGGCCGCGGCGATTCGCGGCAGTAAAACCGCTTTCAGAATCTCGCCCGGATGCAACGCCGTTTTTCGATACGACACGAAAAATTCTTCAATCGGAAGGATGCGTTCGCCGTCCGCATTTGCGATCACGACCCGCGCTTCCAATGCCAGCAGCACCGGTGCCGAGTCGCCAATCGGCGACGCCGTCACTAGGTTACCTCCCAGCGTAGCGCGATTTCGAATCTGCCGGGAACCGAACACGAGCAGCATCTCGCGCAGCTCCGGATATTCCGCACCGATCGTATCGTCTAAACCCGTTAGCGTAGTCGCGGCGCCAATCGTCCACTCCGACTCCGTCGACGTCATCGCCGTCAGTTCCGGAATCGCCTCGAGTGAAATCAGAACCGGAAATTTCCGAAACTTTTTCGTAATCTCGAGCCCAAGCTCCGTCGCGCCCGCAATCAGACGGGCCTGCGGATTCTCCGCCATCACGGCGAACAATTTCGCCAGAGAGGTCGGCCGCAAAAACTTCTCACCCTCGAAAACGTAGCGCGCCGCCGCGAGTCTTGTTTTGGCCGTTTTCAGTCGTTCGTCAAAGTTGTCGGCTCCATTCCGCAATGCGAGCGCGTCCGCGGCCGCGTCGCGAATCGCTCGATAGCCGGTGCAGCGGCAGAGATTCCCGCACAGTTGTTCGTCGAGCTGCGCCGCGGTCTTGAGATCCTTGCGGTAGTAGCCCTCGAAGAGCGACATGATGAAACCGGGCGTGCAGTATCCGCATTGCGATCCAAAATTATCGACCATCGCCTGCTGCACCGGATGCATCTTTTCGCCGGCGACTCCCTCCACCGTAATGATGTCGCGCCCCGTCATCAGCGGTAGCGGGACGAGACAACTGTTGATCGCGCGATAACAGCGTCTGCCGCGCGCATCGCGATCCGTGATCGCGACCGAGCACGCGCCGCAATCACCTTCCGCGCAGCCTTCCTTAGAGCCGGTGAGACCACTGGCCCGCAGCCATTCCAGCAAAGTCGTATTCGGCGAAACGGCGTCCACCCGGATGGGCTTCCCGTTCAAGCGGAACTCGATCGCGTTACTCATGGTCGTTAGGCCCGCCGTCTCTCGGCAGCCATCATTTCCGTCGACTCTCGAGGATCTTCAGGAACGAACGCGAGCGAATCTCATCCAGCGACAGACCGGTCGCGAGCGCCTCCTCTTCCGTGATCGCGCCGCAGGCGATGCCGCGCAGGAAAAAATTGAGCAGGCCCTGACCAGTGGCCGCATCATCAAAAACATCGCCGTGGAGCGAGGCCAGCGCCGCCTTTTCCACAAAAGCCTTCAGGCGATTGGAGGCACTCGTTAGGCCACCGAGAAAGAAAGTATAAACCGCCGCATAGCGCGTGACGAACTGTGCCGGATGCAAATCCCACCCTTGGTAAAAACCATTCCGGAGCGAGTGCATATTGTCCTCGAACCCGAAACGCCAGGCGCCATGGACTGAATCGCGATTCTGCTGCTGCTGCTCAGCCGTCAGTGGCTTGCCTTCGCTCGGGCGGTGCGGCGCAGCCGGCAGAATATTCGTCGCACCGTCCGACAGGTGCACTCCGGTGCCACTGGTCGAAACCAGCATCATCTGGCGTGCGAAATCGCAGGTCGAATGCCGCATGGCCTGATACGCCGCGGTGATGCCGCACGACGCCGTATAATCATACACGCCGAAATGGATGCTCTGGCACCGCCCCTCCCCGGCATCGATGAGCGAACTGATCGCGATCTCACCCCGGGCATTAATTATCGCCTGCGGAGTCTCGATCATCGGCTCGATCTTGAGCGCGCCCGGCGCCAATCCGTTCCGTTGTTCGAGTAACTCAAAGAGCCGCACCGCGGCACTCATCTGCTCGGG
>JBDUAE010000419.1:0-2256 GCA_040004805.1 Chthoniobacterales bacterium
TGGGCACGCGCCGCGGTCGATCGAATCGTGGAGGACCGCAATCGCGTGTCGGCTAATGTGAGCGTGCCCGCGGGCGAACGCCCGGCGTTGCTCACCTTTTCGCGGCCATATTTCCGCGGTTATCGCGCGACTTTGAACGGTCGCACGCTGCCGGTGAAATCGTGGCGTGGGTTCGTCCCCGCGGTCGAGATTCCAGCGGGCGCAAATGGTCGGCTAATTCTTGTCTATCGGCCGTGGTGGTTGCTCGTGGGCGGGGCGATTGCACTCGTTAGCGCGGTCGTCTGTCTGGCCGGGCTTGCGGCTTACCGGAATGATCGTTTACGATTTCGGCCTTCAACTCCATGAAAGTTTTCCGTCATCTATTTTTCCTCGCGCTTCTTTCCTCACCGCTCCTCGCGCAAACTCTTCCGCTGACTTATCAAATTCAGCTGCAAGTGCGCGCCGACACCGGCGGTTCCGCGTTCAATTTGCCTAACAACTCTACCTTCAACAGCGTCAGCGCGAGCTTGAACGATGCCGGTAAAGTGGCCGTGAAAGTGAACACCGTCGGACTGACCACGAGCCCTGGAATTTGGTTCGGCGGGCAGGGCGTGGGCGCGCTGGTTTACAACGCGAACGACAACCAAGCTTTCGAGAGCGACCCCTTTATCAACGCCGCCAACCAAGTCTCATTTCCCCGTTTCGGCAGCACCAATTTCTCCGACGACGGTCTCTACGTTTACGACAATTCCACCGGACAGACCCCACGCGTCACCAACGGCCCGCTCGGCGCCACCTCCTACACCAACCCGCAGATCAACGATCACGCCCTCATCGGTATGCGCGCGAAATTCACCACCCCGCAAGCGCTCCTCAGCTATAACCTCGCCACCAATTCTTTCATCAACTACGTCACCGAAACCGCGGGCGACCCGAACAGCCGCTACTCCTTCCTCTACGCCCCCGCCTTCAATAACAACAACCGCATCGCCGCGCAGGCGAACATCAATGGCCAAGCCTCTACCTATAAAGAGCTCCGGATTTGGAACTCCGACGGCTCTTCCGTGCTCGTCGCTTCCGGCGACAGCAGCACCGGCCCCACCTTCTTCGCCTTCGACAACAGCATTTCCATGAACAACCGCGACCAAGTGGTCTTCACCACCCGCACCACCACCGCGACCAGCACGCGCCGGCTGGTCGTTTCCGACGGCGTCACCACCAGCATTTATCCGACTGTTAGTTCCGGCAGCGGCTTCACCAGCATCGATAGTTTTCCGCCCGCGATTAACGATCGCGGCCTCGTCGCCTTTCGCGGGAATGATAACCAAGGCACGCCTCGCGATTCCGTCTTCGTCACCGACGGCGTCACTTTCCAGCGCATCGCCGGCGTGAACGACACTCTCGCCACCGATACCGGACCGCGGGTCGTCAGTTCGCTCATGGGCGGGGTGCGGATTAACAACGAAGGCTCCGTCGTTTTCGGTGTCCAATTCAATGGCGGTGGCAACGCCATCTATGTCGCCTACGCCCCGCTCGCGCCGCTCGGCGCGGTTTCGCGCAAAACGCACGGCGTGGCCGGCGCGTTTGATCTTGATCTGCCGCTCGTTGGCACCCCGGGCGTGGAATGCCGCCAGGGGAATGGCGCCAACTCGAATAGCCACCAGCTCATCGTTAATTTTGCCGTCCCGATTACCTTCTCCTCCGCTACTGTTAGTAACGGTAGCGGGATAGTGGAATCCGCCAGCGCCAGCGGCTCTCAGCTCACGGTCAACCTCACTGGAGTCGCCAATGCCCAAACCCTCACCGTCATGCTCACGAATGTGAACGACGGCACTCGTACCAGTAATCTCGCGTTGCCCGTCAGCTTCCTTCTCGGCGACACCAACGGGAACGGCTCCGTCAACGCATCCGACGTCAGCCAAACCAAGGCGCAATCCGGCAGTTCCGTCACCGCCGCGAATTTCCGCAACGACGTTAATGCCAGCGGGACGATCAACGCATCCGACGTTGGTCAGGTCAAAGCCGCCGCGGGCAACGCCCTGCCATAGCATTCTCGCCTAACGAGTCTCCGGAAATTCACCGGGAGTGCTTCCGTTTAAGCCAGGGTCGCAAGGGTGAAGACGGTGATTGGTTCTTCGACGCCCTTTATCAATTGCGGCGGAAAAGCAGTCAACGCGGTGGGATGGCGCAGCGCGGCGCGGGTGCCTTCGCTGAGGAGCAAAGTGGTGCCGAGCGTTTTATTTAAGCTCTCGATTCGCGAGGCCACATTCACGGTAG
>JBDUAE010000420.1:0-2252 GCA_040004805.1 Chthoniobacterales bacterium
TCAAGTTCGGGGCGAAGCCACCCTCATCCCCAATCGCGGTGGAAAGACCGCGATCTTTCAGGACGCCCTTAAGCGCATGGAAAACTTCCGTCCCATAACGGAGCGCTTCCGCAAAAGTGGGCGCGCCTTTCGGCATGATCATGAACTCCTGAAAATCGATCGGCGCATCGGAGTGCGCGCCACCATTCAGAATATTCATCATCGGAACCGGCAGCGTGACCGCGCGCGGTCCGCCCAGATAACGGAAAAGTGGTTGCTCGGAAAATGCGGCGGCCGCGTGCGCGTTGGCGAGCGAAACGCCGAGGAGCGCGTTCGCGCCGAGATTCTTTTTGTTCGCGCTCCCGTCCAGCTCGATCAACTTGCGGTCGATCGCTTCCTGATCGAGCGCGTCTGCCCCCGCGAGACCCGGCGCTATGGTTTCGTTAACCGCCGCGATTGCCTTGAGCACGCCTTTTCCGCCGTAGCGGTTCTTATCGCCATCACGCAATTCCCAAGCTTCGTGCTCGCCCGTGCTGGCGCCGCTCGGGACCGCAGCACGACCGAACGCGCCGCCTTCGAGACGCACGTCCACTTCGACGGTGGGGTTGCCGCGGGAATCAAGAATCTCGCGCGCCGTGATTTTGCTGATGCTGGTCTTGGCCATAAGAAAGGATGAACCTAGGAATGATGTCGAGCGCGGCGCGCATTTTCAAACCAAACTTTTTCGGTGGTTAGGCGTCGGCTGTGCCTTTGCGACGATAAAGTGATGCGTCGACGACCGACGCCATCTTCTCGGAGGCGGGCAAGCGCTCGGCGCCTAGAAATTCCACCACGCGCGCAGCGGCCGCCGGCGCGTCCTGGATCAGCGCGCGGTAATCGATCTCGATAAAGTCGACGTGCGGCGCGTTAGCCAGCCAACTACGCGTCTCGTTCCGGTGCACGGTCAGGCCGCGCTCCAATTGCTCGTCGGCGAGTTGCGCCCCTTTAGTCGCGAGGCGTTTTACCATCGCGCCCTGCGAAGCCACGACTTCCTCGATCGCGCGCGTCATGAAAATCACTCGGTAGCGATGTTGGGGCGGGAGCTGCGGGAGGAGCATGGAGATGCATTTAATCGCACGCCCTTCCAGCCCTGCCTCGTCCAGCAATTCCGGAGTCTTGGCGATTTGCTTGATCGCTTCCCACTCGTAGTAGCCTTTCGGATTATCCACGTCGGCTGCGCGTTCGCCGTCAGTTTTTGGCGGTAATCCCCCGGCTTCGAGCATCTGCATCATGAGGGAAGTCCCGGAGCGCGGCAACCCAGAGACGAGGACGAAAGTCTTGCCGGAATCTTCCTCGGGCGCCTTTGGATCGGGCCGTTCTTTCAGGAGAGTTTCAATCCGCTCCTGCTGGTTAGGAATCACTGGCAGATCGAACAGTTTTTCCCGCCGCTCCGCCGCACGATCGCCTTGCGAGCGACGCGCTTGCGCGATCCGCATTGCTTCGCGCCGATGGAATTCCCCTTTCGCGGGATCGCCGCCGTTGCGATGCAGCGTGGCTAGGTAGCGATGCGCGTTCGCCAGATTCGGCTGAAAACGCAGCGCCATTTCGAAAGCGGTGACGGCGCGGGAATATTCGCCCGAGCGCGCCATAGCCACTCCGAGATTGAAATGCGCTTCCGGGAGTCGATGCAACAAACTGACGGCGCGCAAGGCGGCGTCGGTCGCTTCCTGGTTCATTCCGAGCCGACGGTAAACGCTGGAGAGCCCTTGATAGGCGAGCGCGTTTTCCTCATCGAGTTCGAGCGCCTTTTCGTAGGCCTGGCGGGCATCAGCCCAGCGCAACATCCGAACATAAACATCGCCGAGGTAATTATAGACGGCAGGCAGGCGTCGGTTCATTTCCTCGGCCAGCCGGAAGCCCCGGAGACCTTCTTCCATCTCGCCGAGTGCAAATTTGATCCTGCCCCAAAGAAGCGGGACGATGGGATTTCCCGGTTTCTCTAAGTCGTATGCACTGGTGAGGAGACGCTCGGCTTGCTTCAAGTAACCCGCGAGGAGGTAGGCAACAGTCAATTGAACGAGAAAGCGGTCTTCCCACGGACGCTTCTGGGTGATCTCCGAGAGCAACGGCAGTGCTTGCTCTGGACGATTTTTCCAGAGGTAAAGGCGCGCGAGATTATACTTCGCCTCCACTTCGGCCGAATCCTGCTGTTTCTCTTTACTGGCGTTCGGATCCTCGATGTAACCGAGCGCCGCAAACTGCTGCATCAATTCCTGCGCCTGGCCGCGATCCAT
>JBDUAE010000421.1:0-2252 GCA_040004805.1 Chthoniobacterales bacterium
TCCGCACGAGGTCATTCATCCCCTTAAAGAAGTCCGGCTGGCCCACGTTGATGTCGCCGGGGTTTTCCAGACCGATCTCGCGGAAATACACCATCCAGTTCCAATTCGGCATCATCGCCTGGAGGTCGACCATCGACATTTTATTGTAGTTTTTTTGCGGATCGCGCAGCTCCACCCGGGTGCGCGCAGGCTTGGCCAGCCCGGTCTCAACCGCGAGCACTGCTTTCGCTTCTTCGGCCGCTTTCGGTGCCGGATCGCCCATCAGCGTCATCATTTTCGTCACATGCTCCACGTAGGCCGCCCGGATCTTTTTCGAGGCGTCGTCTTCCTTGGTGTAATAATCGCGATCCGGCATTCCCAGACCGCCCTGGTAAGCTTGCGAGATATTCATCGAGCTGTTTTTGTCATCCTGTCCGGAGGTGAATCCGAAAAGAGCCGACACGCCCAGGGTGTGAAGATGGGCCACCTCTTTCAGCATCCCTTCCGGGTCGCTGATCGCTTCGATTTTCTTGAATTCTTCATCAAGCGGCGTCGCCTTAGCGGCGTCGATGGCTTTCTCATCCATCCCGCTAGCGTAGTAATCGCCTACCTTTTGCACGTCAGGAGCCGCGTCGGCGCCCGTCTTCTTCGCCGCATTTTCCGCCACCACCTTCAGGGCGGCGGCATTCTTCTCGATCAAGGCGTTGAAGCTGCCCCAGCGCGACTCCTCCGGCGGGATCGGATTTTTCTTCAGCCACGTTCCGTTCGCGTAGGTGTAGAAATCGTCGGCCGGCTTCACCGCTTTATCCATGTTCTTTAAATCGAACGCGGGCTGGTTCTCGAGCCCTGCCGCCGAGACTTTGGCGTCGGCTGTCGTCCCACCCACTGTCGCCGGGGGCGGAATTTTATCGCCCGTGGGCGGTTTCGAGGCTTTGTGAACGCTCGGGGGCGGCGTGGCGGCGCCTAGCGGTTTTGAGTTCGCGGGCGCGGTTTGAGCTTGCAAGGTCACCGTGCCGACGAATCCGGCGACGAGGACAGAGATGGACTTGAACATCCGCGAACAAACGCCGGAACGATTCCGTTGTCCAACGTTGCATGACAGCTCCCGTCTCCTGAACGCAGCGAGACTCTAATTGTCAGAACCACTCGATTGTAGCATAATAGCCGTTCATGCCCGCTAGGTTCCGTTTCGCCCTCCTTCTCTGCGTCGCTGCGTTCCTCGCGGTCGAGCCTTCCCGCGGTGCCGCCGAGTGGAAGGTAATCAAGATCGGCCAGTGGGACTATCTCGCGGTCGATAACATCGCGAAGTTCTACGGGTTCTCCGGCTCGGTCGCACCGATCGAGAACACCGTTCGCCTCGATAACGGCCGCAACCAGATCGAACTCACGCTCGATAGCCGGGAGGCGATCGTGAATGGCGTTCGCAATTGGCTCTGCTTCCCCGTGATCGAAAGAGACGGCAAATTTCTCGTCTCGCGCATCGATTTGGCGAAGACGATCGAGCCGCAATTCCGCCCCCATCTCATTCGCAACCTGCACGCTCTGAAGACGGTAGTGATCGATGCTGGCCACGGCGGCGTCGAGAAAGGCGCGGCTAGCAGTTACGGAAACGAAAAGGAATTCACCCTCGATGTCGCGCAACGGCTCAAGACGATGCTGGAAGCTAAAGGCCTCCACGTCGTCATGACGCGCGAGAGCGACGCGCTCGTTCCGCTGCCCGAGCGCGCGCGGATCGCAAACGCCACCCGCGATTCCATCTTTGTCAGCATTCACTTTAACGCCACCGATCGGAACTCGGACGCCAATGGCTTCGAGATCTACTCGCTCACTCCGCGCGGTGCGCCCTCCACTCAGGATAATTCGCTCCAGGCGCGCTTCGCGAACATGCAGGCCGGCAGCGCGGTCGATGCCTCCAGTCTCATTCTTTCCACCGCCGTTTATCATTCCATGCTCGGCTACATGCCCGAGTTTGATCGCGGGGTGAAACGCGCTCGCTTCGCCGTCCTCCGGCTCACTCAAATCCCCGCCATCCTCGTGGAAGGCGGCTTCCTCACCGAGCGCGACGAAAGCCGCTTGATCGCGAAACCCTCCTGGCGTGCCCAGCTCGCGCAGTCCATCGCCGTCGGCATCGATAACTATCGCGCCCTCGTCGAGAAGAAACAGCGCCCCGCCTTGCTCGCCGATTACCGTCGGCAACTCGATGGTGTCCTCGTTGCCCGCGACGGCAACGCTCCGCCGTCTGCCAACGCCGCGCCGCCTGTTTTCGCGGCCGC
>JBDUAE010000422.1:0-2239 GCA_040004805.1 Chthoniobacterales bacterium
ATCTGACCATCATGCATCGCCGCCTGTGAGCGCTCGGGGTCGTAGAGCGCGAGCAATTCCGCCTGCATAAAAACATCGGTCGCGCCGAGACTCGCCGGATGGAGCGCATTTCCCTCGATCTTGGTCGGTCGGCCCTCATGCGTCTCGACCAGCACGCCGCGCGCGTAGCCGCCCAGCGTGAGCGCGGTCGCGAAGAAGAGCGGCTGGCCGGGAATGAGTTCTTCCGGTTGCCGCCGATACGGCAGGATGAACTCGGGCGGGTTGCGGGTGCAACCAGTCGCGCTGGCGAGCGCGAGCGAAGCGCCCATCAGTTTCAGAAAACGACGGCGACTCAACTCGTTAGGCCAATCCCCGGCCCCGAGCGGAAATTCTTCGATCGGTCTCAGCGATGACATGTGTAGCAATCGGTCAAACCCGCGACTTGAATGTGGTTTTGGCGAATCAGATTCTTGCCAAACGCGAGCTGATTTGGCGGTGGCCGATAACTCATGCTCTCGACTTGATCGACCGGGCGCAGATATTTCTCCGGCGCGCGGTGACAATCGAGACACCACCTCATATAGAGCGCCTGATTCTTCCAGGTCAGCGGCATCTCATTGACTTGTCCGTGGCAGGTCGCGCAACCGACACCTTTGTTCACGTGAATGCTGTGATTGAAGTAGACGTAGTCGGGTAAATCATGGACGCGCTGCCACTTCACCGCACGGCCCGTGGCCCAGCTCTCGCGGATCGGCTGCAACGGCGGCGCATCTTTCCAAATCTGCGAGTGACACGTCATGCAGGTCTCCGTCGGCGGCACCCCCGCGTAGGGCGATTTCTCGACGCCGGTGTGGCAGTATCGGCAATCAATTCCGAGATCGCCGACGTGATGTTGGTGACTGAACGGCACCGGCTGATCGATAGGCGCGCCGACCTGAGTCAAGAAATCCGAATGCGCAAAACCGTAGAGCGTCGCGGCGACTACCAGGACAAAGCCAATGCCGCCGACGATGGCGAGATTGGCGATTGAATTTGCCCGTCTCTTGAAAAGTTGGCTCATCCTCCATCAGGCAGCGGAACCATTGATCACACTCACGGAATCGCTTGCCGGACCCAAGATAAATGCTGAAATCTTTCTTCAGTGCATAAGAGCTTTAATCGGTGGAGTTTGGCGCGAGTCGATCCGGCTTCTGCGGCCGAGTGGAGGCACGGCGCAATCCACTCTTACTGAAATGAAGCCGCTTGGACGGAGGCAGTGGGTGATTGCGGACGGACGCGAGTCGTTCGGCGAAACGTAGAGCGCGAGATGCGCCCATTATCCTAAACGCTCGCTGGCGTCAGGTCCGCCTCGCGCCAAGGTGTGGATGTGGTCGAGCTCCTCATTTTCGCCATTGTCTTGGCGATCGCGGTCCTGCTTTCTGATCTGGCGCACCGGAGCGTTCTCTCCACTGCCGTCCTTTTTCTGGTCGCTGGTTTCGTTTGTGGACGCGATCTGCTCGGCTTTCTTCCGCTTACGCCCGAGAGTCCCGTGGTTTCGCACCTCGCGGAACTGGCCCTCTTCAGCGTTCTTTTTACCGACGGGATGCGCGTGGGCGCGGGCGATCTCTTTCACGCCTGGAATTTACCGGGGCGCGCCTTGCTCTTCGGCTTGCCTCTCACTTTACTGGCGACGGCAATCTTCGCCCATGCGGTCGCGGGCCTGCCCTGGATGGCGTCGTTTCTGGTCGGCGCGGTCCTTAGCCCGACCGACCCCGTTTTCGCTTCTGCGATTGTCGCACGGAAGGAAATCCCCGGTCGCCTCCGTCATCTCCTGAATGTGGAGAGCGGTTTGAATGATGGCCTCGCGCTTCCGATTGTCGTCGTACTTTTGGCCATGCTGGCTGGGGCAGCAGTCGCGTGGGGAGAGCTCGCGCTCGAACTCGGAGCCGGCATCGCACTCGGGATCGCGCTGCCATGGATTGCGGCAAAAATCGAACGCAGCCGTTTCTTCGCCATCTCCGGGCCCTACGAACCGCTCTACGCCTTCTCGTTAGGCTTGCTCATCTATACCATTGCCAGCCTGACTCACGCGAACGTCTATCTGGCGGCGTTTGCCGCCGGGGTGACGGTGGCGTGCGTGAGCAAAAAACTGCGCGATGATTTCCATCGTTTCGGCGAGACCGTGGCGGAATTATTTAAGCTCGCCGCTTTACTCGTCTTCGGGGCGTTGATTTCGCCCACCCTGTTGCGAGAGATTCCATGGAGCGGATATCTCTTCGCC
>JBDUAE010000423.1:0-2233 GCA_040004805.1 Chthoniobacterales bacterium
CCGCCGAGCGCGAATCGCTCGCGCATGCTGGAGAAAATTCCGCACAAGCGCGTGGCGATGATCAGCGGCTGGGCGATCGATCCGAACGCGCGTTTTCGTTATCAGACCGACGCCGCCTTTCCCCTGTCCGATCACGCCGATTACGCGGATCTCATTCGGTATGTCGAATTAGTGCAACCGAAACGCGTGCTCACGTTGCACGGTTTCGCGGCGGAATTTGCGCGCGATCTGCGGGATCGCGGGATCGAGGCCTGGGCGTTAAGCCAGGAGAATCAACTGGAGCTGAGATTGCCCGGCGCGGCGCATGCGGTCACCGTTCCGGTGCTGGAAGCGGCTTCGATGGCGCACGCGCCAGTGGTTGCTTCCGAGTTTGCGCGCTTCGCCGCGCTTGGGGACACCATTGCGGCCACGCCGGCGAAGCTCGAAAAGGTTCGTCTCCTCGCGGAATATCTGCGCTCGTTAGACTCGGAGCGCTTGCCCATCGCCGCGCGCTACCTCACCGGCAAGGCGTTTGCTCAAAGTGATCCGCGGACACTGCAGGTCGGCTGGTCGGTAATCTTTCGCGCGCTCCTCGCGGCCTCGAAATTAACCGACTCGGAAATGCATCGGATCTCACGCAGCCACGGCGACGCGGGCAAGAGCGCGCTCGAAGCCTTAGCTGGCCGGACCAATCCTGAGCCTTTTTCGCTGATGGAATCGAAGCAGTTTTTCGATCAACTCCAGCAGGCGCGCGGGCCACTGGCGAAGACGGAAATATTGCAGGGAAGGCTCAGCCGGCTCTCCGCGCCGGAGGGCCAGTACCTCGTGAAGATTCTCACCGGCGATCTGCGACTCGGATTGCGCGAAGGTCTGGTCGAGGACGCAATCGCGAGCGCGTTCGCTGCACCGCTCGAGGAAGTGAAGGAAGCAAATATGCTTCTGGGCGATATCGGCGAAACGGCAATTCTAGCGTCCCGAGATCGGCTGCATGACGCCGAGCTTTCGCTCTTCCGCCCGATCAAATGCATGCTCGCGAGTCCGGAGCCGACGGCGGATGCAATCTGGGCGCGCTTCGCTGACGCCCCGGTAATTTACGTCGAAGATAAATTCGACGGCATCCGCGCTCAACTTCACCGCGGCTCGGAACGCGTGGAAATTTTCTCACGCGATCTGCGGCGCATGACGGAGCAGTTCCCGGAAATCGCGGAAGCGGCGCGAGGTTTCAACGACGAGCTGATTTTGGACGGCGAAATCATGGCTTTCGAGGACGGACGAAAACTCACGTTCTTCGATTTACAGAAGCGGCTCGGGAGGAAACATGAAGGCGCAGACCTTTTCGCGACCGCGTCAGCCGACGTGCCGGTAGTTTTTGTCGCATTCGATTTGCTCTGGCTCGACGGACGCACGCTCTTAAAAACGCCACTGCACGAGCGGCGTGAACTTTTGCGTGCGCAAAAATTGCCGCGGCATTTTCAGTTGTCGGAAGTTTTCCCGGCGCATTCCGCGGCGGAAATCGACAGCGTGTTCGATTTGGCGCGCCGCCGTTTGAACGAAGGACTGATGGTGAAAGATCCAGCGAGCCTTTACTCGCCGGGCCGGCGCGGAATGTTTTGGTTCAAGCTCAAGAAAGAATTGGCCACGCTCGATGTGGTCGTGGTCGCGGTGGAACGCGGACACGGAAAACGCAATCACGTCTTGAGCGATTACACCTTTGCGGTGCGCGATGACCTTACCGGCGAACTCCTGACCATCGGGAAAGCATACAGCGGATTAACCGACATCGAGATCGCGGAACTGACGGAACATTTCCAGCGCAACACGATTCGCGATCACGGTCGACGGCTCGAAGTGAAGCCGGACATCGTACTCGAAATCGCGTTCGACGCCGTCCAGCCCAGCACGCGTCACGCCAGTGGATTGGCGCTCCGGTTTCCGCGAATCAAAGCCATCCGCCGGGACAAAACCGTGGATGCGATCGACACGCTTTCGTACGCCCGCAAACTCGCGCAGGAGCGAGCCGGTGGGAAAGGCTAACCGCGCAGACGTCGTCTATTTCGACCTGCGGCTAAGGCTTTTTTCCGTCCTCTAACTTGGAATCTTCCAGTGCTCCGGGCGCCGGCTTTGCAGAAGGCGTGGGCGAGCCGAGCGGAACTGGCGGCACCAGTTTCTTGGGATCAGCTTCTGTTTTGAGATTTTGAGGCGCTTCCGGCACAGCCGTAGCATCAGCAGGCGGCTCCTTCACGACCGGTAGCTC
>JBDUAE010000095.1:0-7393 GCA_040004805.1 Chthoniobacterales bacterium
CGAATGCGATCGTGCGCATCCATCGCGCTGGTGTCGGAAAGGATGACCTGATCGCCGGGTTCGAGGCCGCTGATGATTTCGATCGTGTTGACGGAGCTGCGGCCAAGTTTCACCGGCGTGCGCACGGCTTCGGACGTGCCGGGAACGAGTTTGAAAATTCCGACGGTGTTGTTTTCCTGGCCGAAAGCAGGACGACCGACGTAGATCACGTTATCGAGCCGCTCGAGTTCGATCGTTCCATCCACGCTCAAGTCGGGCCGGGCGCCTTTCGGTAGCTCGCCGTCCAGCGCGACGTCCACCCGGACGGTGCCTTGATCGACCGCGGGATCGACCCGCACGACGTGGCCAGCGATCACGCCGTTGCGGGTGTCGATCGAAGCCGGTTGATTAATTTGGATGTCCTTCGCTTGGGTCTCCGCGATCTTGATTTCGGCCTTCAGTTTTGTCGGATCGGCCACGCGGGCGAGATTGGCACCGGGGATGACACGTTGCCCGACTTCGAGCGGCAGTTGCTGCAGCACTCCGGCAAATCCAGCCCGCACCTTCAGAGCGTCCACCTGGTTTTGCTTTAATTGCGCCAGTGCTTTCACCTGGTCGACCGCCGCCTGCTTGGCCGCGATCTGCGGTTCGATGTTCTGCTTCGCAAATTCGTGACGCTTTTGTTCGATTGCGTCACGCGCCGCGAGGTCTTCGGATTTGATCTTCGAAGTCTTGTGGGTGAGTTCGGAGACGAGGCCGTTTTTGGCGAGGTTGTCGTTTGTTTCATCCTCCATCTTCGCTTGCTGATATTCGGAATGAACCCGAGCGGCGCTCGATTCCTGTTCCAAAAGATCCCGCTGCAGCGTGGCGCGGAGCGTGGTGAGTTCGGCTTCCGCGGCTTTGTACTGGAGCTGGGCGTCACGGGCGGCTTGCTCAAGTTCCGGGCTGTTCAATTCCAGCAAGATTGTATCGGGCGCGACCACGGCGCCGGGGCGGACGATGATTTTCTCGACCCGCCCTTCCGTCTGCGCCGCGATCCAGCGAATCTCTTCCGGCACGAGCGTGCCAAGGCCGCGGACCTGGCGCACCATGGGTCCGCGCTTCACGGTATCGATCCAAACCGTGGAGCGATCCACGCTCGGCACGGCCGGCTTTAGGCGCGAGAGGCCGAAGGTGGCTGCGATCAATCCCAGCACTACCAAACCGACGAGAATAATTCGCTTTTGGCGTTTCTTCTTGGCGACTCCGGCGCGCGGCACATCCATGGTGTTGGTAGCCTGCGTGAATCCGCTCGGTCGCACGATATTTTCTTCTTTCGGTTTGGTCGCAGGTTGCATCGAATCGAATTCAGCTGCTTAGAGGACGCCGTAAACGAAATGCGCCAGACCACGAATCCCTTCGAAGATGGGGATGGCGGCGGTGAGAGCGATCAGTCCGAAAACGAGCGCCTCGCTCTTGAAATCGGCCCGCGCTTCACGCGCGAAATAATCCTCGCTGATGCTGCGGAAGGAAGCGGAGTCGCCGGGACGGTGTCCGCGGAATTCCGGGGACGGCGTCTGAAAGAAGAATTCAATCTTAGGTGCGGCGGCGCCTTTGCGGCCACCGGCAAAGCCGTCGTGTGAGACGTCGGCGTGATTGATGGGGAAGGTAGGTTTCATATTTTAGCTTTCCGTTGAGATGCAGCCGGGAGGTGATTCAGATTCAAAAGTTTTCCGGGTGCGGGTAGAGCTATTGCAATGTCCGTGCCAACTGGATTTTCATATCTGTAAACACCTTGAAGAAAGTCATTTACATTTTTTGAACCGTCGCCGAACCACCTGTTTGGAGGTCGCTTGTGGGATTAATCCGTCCCGCTCGTGGGACGTCGTTCGCCGGCTACTTCGGTAATCGCAACAGCGCTTCGCAACCCGGTGCGCCGCTTCGATTTGCCAGACTCAACGAGCCACCGTGCGCCTCAGCAATTTGCCGACTGAGTGCGAGTCCGATTCCTGAGCCACCGGGTTTAGTCGTAAAAAATGGCACGAAAAGGTTCGTCGGATTCATAATCCCCTGACCTTCGTCGCGCACGAAAAGCTCCACGCATTCCGACACTTCACGCCAGCCGACCACGACCGCGCCGCCAGTTTCGAGCGAAGCGTCCACCGCATTATGTAGCAAATTAATCAGTAGCTGCTCGAGTTGCGCGGCATCGGCTCGAATCGTCATCGGCGGGCTTGTCGCCACCCGCGCCGTCAGCCGGGTTTCGAGATTCACGATTCGCGTCACGAGGTCACCGAGCGCGACCTCCTCTTTTTGCGGCGGCGGGAGTCGGGCGAGCCGCGCATAGGCTTGCATGAAGCGGCTCAGCGATTCCGCACGAGTCGAAATGATGTGCAATCCACTCCGCGCATCGTCCTGCCAATCGGGCGGAGGCGGTTGCCGGCGCAGGAGGGTTTCGAGCGAGCCCGCGATCGACTTGATCGGCGCGAGCGAATTATTCATCTCGTGCCCGAGCACGCGCACAATGCGCTGCCAGGCGATGCGTTCTTCTTCGCGCAAGGTCTTGCTTAAGTCCGTCAGGACCACCATTTCGTGCGGCAATCCGCGTTCGCGAAAGGAACTTCGGCGCACGCCCCAACGCCCGGAGCCGCCGGGAAACGCCAGCGCTAGCGGCGTGTCTTCGTTCGCGGTCAGGATTACTTCCAGCCCGAGCTCGCTCGCTTTCCGGCCGAGCAATTTATCCATCGGGCGCGCCAGCAAATCTTCGCCCGCGCGGTTTACCAACCGGAGGCGGCGATCCGGATCGAAAGTGAAAACGGAGACGTCGATCTCGGCCATGATCGTGCGCAACAACGCCGTCGCTTCGAAGGCGCCGAGACGCTGCGTCCGGAGCGTTTCACCGAGCGCATTGATCTCGAGCAGCACTTCGCCGAGCGCATCATCCACCCGCGCACCGCGGGCGCGAATCGAGTAATCGCCTTCGCGCAAAGCGGCCAGCAGATTCGTCATCGTCTGCAGCGGACGCACCAGGTGCTCTCGAGCGTTGAAGATAAAACCGAGCGCGCAGCCGCCCAAAAGCAGGGTCAGCGTCCACTGCACCTTCGGCGTGTAATCGCCGAACCAAAGCAACGCCAACGCGATCACTGCCGCCGGCGTCACCGCCCAAAACATGAGCCAGGTGATGCGTCCCTCGTGCGTCATGCGGTAGCGCGGACGAGCCGGTTGGGTCATAGGTCCTCAGTCCCTGCGAACTCAGTCCGATGCAAAAAGCACCCTACTTCCTGAGCGCCGTCCGGCGGCTTTCCCCGCCTTGGCAACGCGCGAAAAATCAGAGCCCATGATGCTGCAGCCGCCGATAGAAAGCGCTTCGGCTTAAGCCCAGCGCCTCCGCCGCGCGCCGCGCGTTGCCATCGAACCGGCTCAGCGCCTTCTTGATCAGGAACGCTTCCACTTCCTCCAGGCTCATATTATCAATGCTGGCTGCGTTGTCGTGTCCACTCGTTAGGCCGAGATCGTTTGCCTTCACCAGCTGCCCCTGCGCCATGAGAACCGAGCGCTCCACCACGTGATCGAGCTCGCGCACATTCCCGGGGAACGGATGCTGCATCAGGAGATCGCGCGCGCGCTCCTCAAAACCGGTCAGGGTCTTTCGGTAACGCTTCGCATGCTGGCGCAGAAAACTATTCGCCAGCGGCATGATGTCTTCCCGTCGCTCGCGCAGAGGGGGAAGGGGAATCTCAATTGTGTTGAGGCGAAAGAGCAGATCCTGCCGGAAACGGCCGGCCGTGACTTCTTCGTGCGGATTCGCGTTGGTCGCTGAAACGATGCGCACGTTCGCGCGCAACGTCTTCGAAGAACCGACGCGCTCAAATTCTCCGGTCTCGATCACGCGGAGCAACTTCGCCTGCTGATTCATCGGGACGTTCGCGATCTCATCCATGAAGAGCGTGCTTTCGTCGGCTAATTCAAAACGGCCCGCACGATCCGTCTTTGCGTCCGTAAACGCGCCTTTCACATGACCGAACAATTCGCTCTCGAAAATCCCTTCGGAGAGCCCGCCCATATTCACCGTGATCATGCTGTGCGAAGCGCGCGTCGAAAGCGCGTGCAGCGCGCGCGCCACCAGTCCTTTGCCGGTGCCGTTTTCGCCCGTGATCAGCACATTCGCTTCGGAAGGCGCCACCCGCGAAATCAATTCCAGGACCGGCTGCATGCGCGGGGATTCCGCGATGATCTTGGGAGCGTTCCCGCGTAGAAGTTGGTTCGCGGCCTCGAGCCTCCGCCCTTTCCGAAGCGCACCGGCGAGCTCGATTTGCGTCCGCACGATCGCGAGCAACCTCTCGTTATCCCAAGGCTTCGGAATGAAGTCGCGCGCGCCGCGTTTCATCGCCTCGACCGCGAGATCGATCGTGGCCCACGCCGTCATCACCACCACCGGGAGCGTGTTATCGAGCGCTTGGATTCGCGGCAAGACTTCCAACCCTTCCTGCCCCGAAGTCGTGTCCCGCGTGTAATTCAAATCCATCAAGAGCAACGCGTAATCGCGCGTCTCCAGCGCCTGAAAAATTCCGGCGAGCGACGTTACCGCATCGGTTTGGTGACCTTCTCCCTTCAGCAGAATCCGCAACGCCTCCAGCACGTCGGTCTGGTCATCCGCGATCAAGATTCTGCTCATTCGCTTAACTGTGAATCGCGTTTCCGGCGCGGTGTCAATCGCGGGCGCAGCGCGAGTGTGGTCGGGTGACTTGTTAGGGCACGCTGTGACCGGCGAGGGATTTGGTTAAACCGATGTCGGTAGAATTGATCGCACCGCTCACGGCCACATCCGCACGGAAATTGGTCCCGTCCACGTTCCCAGCCTGCGATTTGATCTGGGCCACATCGGACGAGCTGACCGTCTTGCTCGCGTTCACGTCACCGGCGAGCACGTTCATGCTCAGCGCGGTCGTGGGCAAAAATTGCGAACCGGATCCGATCACGCCATTAAGGCTAATGGTGAGTTTCTGCACGTCGCTCACGCCGCTCAGATCGATCGTCATGGTGTTACCCGAAACGGACGAAGACATCACAGTGCCCGTGCCGCTGCTGACCGACGCGCTGCCACTCACGACTCCGCTACTGAAGGTGAGGACGATGGTGTGATTGCCACCGCTGCTTCGGCATTCCACGCCGGGCTCGCCTGTCAGAGGCAGGGGAATATCAAATGTCCCCGCGCCGCCGTGCACCTTGCGCGAGACCGCGGACGTGATCTGCATTACGCCGTTGACCGCATCCAGTACGTTGAGACGGCCATAGCCGAAGGTGTTGTTAGGCGAAATGGGCGTGCCCCCGCCGTCGCAGGTGGAAGCGAGGATATGCGCTGCGCTCTGGTTCAACGCGGTTGCGATATCCGCGGGGTCACGGCGCAACCCATTCCGAGCGGACAAGAGCACGGCAATGCCGCCGGCCACGTGCGGCGTGGCCATGGAAGTGCCACTCAGGCTGGCATACGACGTATCGCTGGTCCGGTAAGACGAGCGAGTGTTCGTGCCGGGTGCCGAAAGGTCCGGTTTGCGGCGCATGCTGCCGTCGGCTGTGATTGGGCCGCGGCTGCTGAAGGATGCGATCGTGTCCGCGCCGGTATTGAGCGCGCCCACCGTGTAGCTAGCGCCATAAAACGAGGGCGGATCCGAAATCGTGGAGCAGGACGAGCCGCTGTTGCCCGCCGCTACCACCATCATGATGCCGGCTGCGCGCTGCGCTTCCACTGCTGCTTGCAAAGAATTTGCCACACAACCTTCCGCGGCCGGGCAACCCCAGGAGTTGGTTGTGATGTCGGGCGCCTTCGTTGAATCGCCTTGCGACGGTGTGCCACCGACTGGATACGGCGCGAGGAAAAATTCCATACATTCGATGTAGCGCGCGGGCGTGCCGTTGCCCGAATCCATATTGCGGCAACCGATGAACTTCGCGCCCGGTGCCATGCCGACCTGATTGCCCGCGCCGTCATCGCCTACGGCGGTGCCGATGGTATGGGTGCCGTGGCCATTGTCGTCGCACGGCTGCGGCGAATCCGCCCCGCAGCTGCTGCCGGTCACGTGAATGGCGTCGTGCCAATTGTAATCATGGTTCGCGACCACACCGTCCCAACCGCGGTAGTGCGGCTTGAGCGCGTTATGCGTCCAGCGAATCCCGGTGTCGGCTCCGGCCACGACGATTCCCTGTCCATTGAAACCAGTCGCCCACACGTCCGGCGCATGCGTGTAGGTAATGCCGGGCTCGATCGCCGTCGGCGCGTACGGCAGCGGCAACGATTCCGTGACCTGATCCGCCGGCAACGGCTCCGGCACATTGCGGATGCTCGGGTTGCCCTCGATCCGCGCCACATCCGGACGCGATGCCAACTCCAACGCGACTTCCTGCGTCGCTTTCACCCAGATCAAATTCACGATGTAATACGAGCGGTGCTCGACCTTGTGCGCTGTCAGCCAATCGAGGAGCGGACCCTGCGTCTGCTGCGCCTTATTCCACAACGCGTCGCGCACGAAATGGCCCTTCGCCTCCTTCGTCGTCAACGCGTCCGCGCCCTTCAGATCCGCCTGATCCGTCAGTGCGATGAGGAATTCCGCCTGCGCGCCATTCGCAGTTTTTTCCAAAACCCACGGCGCGATCTTATCGATCGCGGGATTTTTTTCCCGGGCGCTGAAACTAGGCGACGAAACAATTACGACCACCCAAAAGAGGGCGAGGATGAGCAGACTCCAACGAGCGAAAGAATATATTTTCATAGCAGCTTAAACGAACTTTGGACCGAAACGGTCGGATGACGAGGCGTCTGTTCATAGCAGAGCGCCCGTTCATTGCGACGAAAATATTAGCCGACACCGCGCTCTAGCCGCCAGCGGTGCGCCACCTGCGCCGCGATGATCGCGACGAGAGCCACTCCGCCGTAAAGCAGCAGCGTCCGCGCATTCGCTGTCCTGTAGAAGCCGGCGAAATCCAGCGCCGGCGAGAGCCCGTGATCGTTCACTACCACATACCAAAAGCTCAGGAAGCTGACGATGAACGTCTTCGCGTTCTGCGTAATCACCCCGAGCGCGGTCGCGAAGGTGGCGACAAACAGCAGACCGCCTAAAACCGTCGCCAGCCGCGAAAAACCGCCACTCGCACTCATCGCCAACGGCACCGCGCAAAACAGCAGACTCAGCACGCAGGTGGAACCCAGCTTCCACCAAACCAGATTCTCCCGCAGGCGTGGGCTGGAATAAATAATCGCCGTCGTCCCGGCCCGGGTGTCACGCGTCGCCACATCCGCGATAAAGATCGCGAGAGCGAGAAAGGCGAAAGGCAAAACGCCAAACCGCGCGGAGACGACTGCCGCAATGCTGACACCCACAAACGCGAGGAAGGCGAACGGAGAAAGCGTGAGTGTGAGAACCGCATCCGTCCAGATCGC
>JBDUAE010000424.1:0-2222 GCA_040004805.1 Chthoniobacterales bacterium
CTCCGCGACGGTATCATCCCGTGCTGCCGAATTATCTGCGCTTCTTCCATTGGCAGGTGATGCGTTATGCGGCGCGACATCGCTTGCTCGCGCTCCTGAATATTTTGAGCGTGGCGCTCGGGGTTGCGGTTTATCTCGCCATCCAGATCGCAAACCAAAGTGCGAATCGCGCCTTCGCGGCCACGATCGACGTGGTGGCGGGCAAGGCAGACCTGCAAATCACGCGACCGGGCCGCGGTTTGCCCGAAGAAATTTTTCCGGCGGTGGCGCAGAGCCAGGGGATCGCGGCGGCCACACCATTAGTGCGCGGCGTGGTCTCGCTCCCGGATTTGCCGGGCGAATATTTACAAATTCTCGGGCTCGATATTTTCACGAACCACGCCTTCCGCACCTTCGAGTTAAACGATTTTGCCGCGGGCGAATTTGATCTCCAGAAATGGCTGGCCAGCCCAGAAACAGTGGCGGTGACGGCTGATTTTGCGGAGAAGCACGGGCTGAAGCCAGGCGATACGCTGCGAGCGCAACTCGACGGCGCGGATCGTTTGCTGCACGTGGGGTTCGTGATTCGGACCAAGGATTCGCTCGCGCTGGACGAGCATTTCGCGGCGATGGACATCGGTTGGGCGCAGGAGCTTTTTGGACAACGCGGGACGCTGAATTCAATTCAACTCCGGCTGACCGATCCGCGGCAAATCGAAGCCGCGCGCAAGTCCTTGCAGGCCATCGTGCCGCCGGACGCATCGATTGCGACTCCGGCGCAACGCGGGGCACAGGTCGCGAATTTGCTCGGCGGATTCGAACTCAATCTCACGGCGATGAGCCTGGTCTCGCTCCTCGTCGGGATGTTCCTGATTTACAACACGGTCTCGGCCTCAGTGGTGCGCCGACGGCACGAGATTGGGATTCTGCGCTCGTTAGGCGGTTCGCGGAACGAAATCCGCGCGCTCTTTCTCGGAGAAGCGCTCGCGCTCGGTGCTGGCGGCGTCCTGCTGGGTTTGCTCGGCGGCGTGCTCCTGGCGCAACGGTTGGTCGCTCCGGTTTCGGAGACGATTTCGTCGCTCTATGTGCTCCTCTCCGTGAAGCATGTGGCGGTGACGCCGGGAAGCGTGTGCTCCGCGGCCGCGCTCGGATTTTTCTCGGTCCTGGTCGCGGCGTGGCTGCCGGCGAACGCGGCGGCGAAGATGGATCCGGTGCGTGCGCTGCGGGCGGGTTCGATGATCGAGCAATCGCGGAATCTCTCGCCGGCGTGGCTGTGGTTAGGCCTGCTTTCGCTTCTGCTTGCCGCCGGCTTGTCGGGTCTGGCGCTGGTTTCGGGTCCGCCCTGGCTGGGATTCGGTGCGGCGTTTTTTGTCCTAGCCGGATTTTCTTTACTGGTGCCGCGGTTGGTCCTCGCGGCAAGCGCGAGCGCAGCGATGTTTTTTCGCGTCTCGCGGGTCGGGCCGTTGGAAGCGAGATTGGCAGCGGCGAATGTATCCCGCGCGCTGGTTCGGAACGCAGTCACGATCGCCGCCTTGGCGGCGGCGGTGGCGATGGCAATCGGGGTGAGCGTGATGGTGTTCTCCTTTCGACGCACGATCGAATCGTGGATCACTGAAACGATGGTGGCCGATCTTTTTCTGGCGCCGGCTTCGAATGAAATCGTCGGGCCGTCCTCTTTTTTCCCGGCAGCGGCGATTCAATTTCTGCGAGCGCATCCGGCCGTGGCCGAGATCGATACTTATCGCGACGCGGCTTTGAAGATGGATGGCAAAACGATTGCCGTGGCGGTGGTGCAGGGCTCGGAACGTCGTCGGCTAAATTTCCTGCGAGGGAACGGCACGGCAATCTCGCACCGATTTGCGACGGAAGAATGCGTGCTCGTGTCCGAGAGTTTCGCGCGTCGCCATCACGTCGCGGACGGGCAGGAGATGGAGCTATTGACGCCGGAGGGACCGCACCGTTTTCCGATCGCCGGGACATTTTACGATTACACGCGCGATCAGGGCGTCGTTTTTATGAACGCGAAGACTTTCATGCATTATTGGCGAGACGAGCGGGTGAATAGCGTGGCCGTTTACCTGCGGCCGGGGGCGTCGGTGGCAGCGCTGACAACAGAATTTCGCGCGAAGTTTAGCACGACCGGACAGTTCATCGTCTGGTCGAATCGCGAATTGCGGACGCGTGTTTTCGAGATTTTCGATCAGACATTCGCGGTCACTTATGTCCTGCGCACGATCGCGGTC
>JBDUAE010000425.1:0-2221 GCA_040004805.1 Chthoniobacterales bacterium
CCAAAGACCGATGAGCGCATCCGCCGCGGCGATTCTACTTTTGGGTGAGGGCATGAAGGAACGAGCGAGGAGCGGTGACTAACGTTAGAGACGATTCAACCGTCACCACGAAACGCCAAACGATCTTTCTCGAATTGGGGGATTTAGAGCGTCCACCTCTTTTCCCTCGTCGGCTAAAATCCATGACAGCCCCTCATTAGGACTAGGAGCAAGATTGTGCCGATGATTGATACGGCAATGGAACCGAGACAACCGAGCCGACTGGAGAAAAATCCGAACACACCGATCGTTCGCGCCTCTCACCCCTTTTACGCTCATTTAATCGTCAGTCAGCGTCTAGAGTCGGGTTTCCCTTGCTCACTACGCCTTCGTCTCATCCACACCCACGATCTCCAGATCGTCCCCGAGCACCTCTAGGAGTAACGTCTTGCGTACTTTCCCGGAAGCATGACGCGATCCGTTCCTCACCTCGTAGCGCAGCGGAAACGTTACCCGGATCCGACTGTCGGGCTGCACCTTTACCTCCAGCTCGCCCGCGAGCCAGAACCGGCGTTGCGGCCATTGCCGATCGTAGCGCACCAGATCGGACTGAATCTTCGGCCGACGCACCATCCCATCATTATAGTAGTGCACTTGCTCGGCGAAGAACTCGAGCTCGGCCCCCACGTGCGGATCCAACCCCGCCAGGACGAACGCGCCCACGTAATCGCGCAGCCGCTCTCGCTTCAGCACCACCTTGCCCTCGCCGATCGGCTCCAGCACGGCCGTGGCGCTGGACGCGGCCGGGGCGCGATCAGGGCGCGGAGTCGCTGACGCCGGCGCTGCTGCGGTCGGCGGAGGACTCTTGCGCAATCGTCGCCACGTTTCGGCCGCTGGCGGAGGCTCGCTCCCTGCGGTCGGGTTCTTCCCCGCGGGCGCGGCCACCTCCGCCTGCACCCCGAGCGCCTTGCTCGTTTCGGCGTTCAGATTGCCGGTAATCTGGAGCCCGTTACGAATCTGATAGCGCGTGATTGCCGCCGCCACCTCGCTGCTCAACGCCCCATCCACCTCGCCGAAGTAGAACCCGCTCGCCTTCAGCTTCGCTTGCACCGCCCTCACGTTCTCGTTCGCGCACGCTGCCGCCACCGCCCAGACAAGCATCACCATCGTCAGAATGAACCGCTTCTTCATACTGCCTATTCGAATCTGCGCCCGCCACCGCACGCGCCGAAAAGCGAATTATCGGCGCCGCGCGGCCAAGTTCCGCAATCCGCATTGAAAGCCCGGCCGTTGCTTCGCATCCGTTACGGTCGGAATCCGCAATTTCCCCATGGGGCAACCCCGCCCTTCTTCGCCAGAAAATTGAGGAACAGCTACTCCCATTAATGATCGGTCTCCTTCTGCGACTCGCAGCCGCGATCTGGTCATGCGAGTAATGCTCCACTGACGTGAAAAAGGTTACGATCCATACCGATGGTGCTTGCCTCGGGAATCCCGGCGCCGGCGGCTGGGCGGCCATCCTCGAGCACTCCGGGCGAAAAAAGGAAATCAGCGGCGCCGAGCTCGCCACCACCAACAATCGAATGGAGCTGCAAGCTGCCATCGAGGCGCTCTTGCAGCTGAAAGAGCCGTGCGAGGTGGAGCTCTTCACCGATTCCGAGTATCTGCGCGCAGGCATCACCAAATGGATCCACGGCTGGAAGGCCCGCGCTTGGAAGAAAAAGATCAAAAACAAGGATCTGTGGCAGGCCCTGGACCTGGCCACGGGAAAGCACCGCATCGCCTGGCAATGGGTGCGCGGGCATACCGGCGTCTCCGAGAACGAGCGTTGCGACATCCTCGCGTCAGAAGCAGCCAAACAAATCGAAGAGAGCCACACGCCCGCGCAGCGCGCCGCGGCGTTGGATGAATTTTTGAAAGAACGCGCGCAAATTCCCGGTCAGGAAGAGTTCGTGCACGAGTGACGAAATGCACGCCGCGAAGGTTGACCCGCGCACTGGTTACGCCCTAATTTCCAACAGCATGAGCGTAGCCGAGATCGTGAAAGAAGTGCCGAAGCTTTCGCTCGCGGAGATGAAGGAAGTTGCGCGCGCCTTGCGTGAAGCGATGGAGGATTCCGAGGACCTGGCCGATGTGCTCGCGGTTCTCGAAAACCCCGGCACACCTATCCCGATGGCTGACATTCGGGAAAAATACGGCCTGTGAAGTGGCAGGTCTTCTTTGATCCTGCGGCCGAGAAGCA
>JBDUAE010000426.1:0-2219 GCA_040004805.1 Chthoniobacterales bacterium
GATGTCGTCTCCATTCTCGGCAGTCTGGACTTCGTCATGGGCGAATGCGACAGATGACTCCACAATTTATGAACCCATCAAAACACATCCTTTGGCTCGCGCTTCTGGCCGCGCTCTTCTTTAGCACCGGTTGCGATCGCCACGCCTTGAGTGGCTCGAAGTTAACCGAGGCCAACTACAACCAGATCGCGATGGGAATGTCGAAGGGCCAAGTCGAGACGATCCTAGGCTCGCCGACGACGGCAGACACGAAAGACATTCTGCTCTATAAGAAAACGACCTATCGCTACGAGGATGGAAAAAAATTCGCGATGATCACCTTCAAAAACGACGAGGTGGACAGCAAGGATTCGAACTTGGGGCGCGAACCGTAGAATGATCGAAGTGCCGCCTTCCGCGCGAGAACGAACGCGCCGGATCACTCGACCGACATTGCTACTAGCAGGCTTTTTGATCTTCGTCGTGATCGCGGCCTGCAATCCGGGCCGGCGCATCCGGAAAGCGAACGTCGATCAAGTGACGGACGGCATGGCCCGGAAGCAGGTCGAGTCGATTCTCGGTGTGCCCAATTCAGTCGATACTAAAGATTTTGTGGTCTTGAAAAAGACCACTTACGTCTACACCCAGGGCAAGGACACCGTCACCATCGTTTTCAAAGAGGACAAAGTGGAATCGAAAGCGACCACTTTGACCGACTGACCGGCGTCTCGTGAAAAAAACGAGCCACAGCGTCCCAGCTGCCTTGGAGCGGGAAATGGAGCAGGCCATCACTCGTTATCCGGCGGAGCGGAAGCGGAGTGCGGCCATGCCTTTACTCCACCTTTGGCAGGAGCACTTCGGATTCATTAACGATGAAGGCGTGCGCTGGATTGCGCAGAAGCTCGAGTTGCAGCCGATCAATATTCTCGAGCTGGTCACTTTCTATCCGATGTATCGGCAGGCGCCGGCGGGCAAGACGCATCTTCGCGTCTGTCGGACTTTAAGCTGTGCCATGGCTGGGAGTTACGAGTTGAAAAAACAACTCGCCGCGGCTGCGGGCATCGATCTCCATCAGCCCGGCGAAGCGCACAACCCCGTAGCCGTTAGTGCAGACGGTAATTACAGCATTGAGTTCGTGGAATGTTTGGCCAGTTGCGGCACTGCGCCGGTCTGTATGATCGACGATGAGCTGCACGAAAACGTGGAGCCCTTCTATGCGTCCGCGTTACTCGCTGGACAACCTGTGCTCAAAAATCACCCGACACCGCATCCCTCGGAGCATCGGTTAATTTTTAAGAATATCGGAACGCAGGAATACACGCCGGACATGGATTGCTACCTGCGCCACGAAGGTTACGAGCAACTAAAGCGAGCGGTGAAAATGAGCCGGGCTGACCTCGTAAACGAGGTCAAAACCTCCGGCCTGCGCGGGCGCGGCGGCGCTGGGTTTCCATGCGGCGTGAAATGGGGCTTCATCAAGCCGGACGAAAAAAAACCGGTCTACCTCATCTGTAACGCCGACGAATCCGAGCCGGGCACCTTTAAGGATCGTTACATCATTCATCAGGACCCGCATCAGTTGCTCGAAGGGATGCTGATCTCCTGCTTCGCCCTCAATGCCCGTGTCGCCTATATCTACATCCGCGGCGAATTCCCGGAAGGCGCGCGCATTCTGGAGCGCGCGATCGAAGAGGCACGGGCGAAAAATTTCCTCGGCCAGGATATTCTCGGCACCGGCTTTGATTGCGAATTCTACGTCCATCGCGGAGCCGGCGCTTACATTTGCGGAGAAGAAACCGGCTTAATCGAGTCGCTCGAAGGCAAACGCGCCTATCCGCGGATCAAGCCGCCTTATTTTCCCGCGGTCCTCGGTCTTTACCTCTGCCCCACGATCGTGAACAACGTGGAAACCCTCTGCCACGTAAAACACATCGTTGAAATGGGCGGCGCAAAGTACGCGCAACTCGGCAAACCGAATAACACCGGCACCCGCATCGTTTGCGTCAGCGGCGACGTCCAGCGCCCGGGCTACTTTGAGATCGAAGTCGGAGCGGTCACGCTCGGACATCTCATTCACGAAATGGCGGGCGGCCCGCGCCATGGGCGTAACATCAAAGCCGTCATCCCCGGCGGCAGTTCGGCCAAGGTTCTCCGGGCGGATGAGCGTTTCAAAATCAAAGACGTCGAGATGTCGCTCTTCGATTTGCCGATGGATTTCGACTCGTTAGCCGCGGCCGGTT
>JBDUAE010000427.1:0-2217 GCA_040004805.1 Chthoniobacterales bacterium
GGGAGGGGCAATTCGCTCACCACTCGATCACCGAACTGGCCCACGTAAGCCCGCCGCCGAAGACGACCATGAGGATGTAGTCGCCTATTTTGAGGCGACCGGTCCGGTTGGCTTCGTCGAGCGCAATTGCTACCGCGGCGGCGGAGGTGTTGCCGTAGCGATCGAGGTTGATGAAGACTTTATCGCGCGAGATTTTTAGCCGATCGGCGATGGCCTCAATGATGCGGATATTTGCCTGGTGTGGAATCACGCAGGCGATGTCGTCGATGGTGAGCCCGGCGGCTTCGAGCGCCTTGTTCGAGGCATCGAGCATGGAGATGACGGCCTGTTTGTAGACGTCTTTCCCGGACATGTGGATGGTTTGGAGATGTTGGTGGGCGTTTTCGGCCGTGATCGGCTGTCGGCAACCGCCGCCCGGCATATAGAGAATGTCGGTAAATTGGCCGTTGCTCCCGATGTGAGTGCTGATGACGCCGTGCATGCTTTCGGCACGATGTTGCAAGATCGCGGCACCAGCGCCGTCGCCGAAAAGGACGCAGGTGTTCCGGTCGGTCCAGTTGGTGATGGAACTCAGCTTCTCCGCGCCGATGACGAGAACCGTGTCGTAAGTGTGAGAAGTGATGAATTGCTGCGCGATCTCGATGCCAAAAAGAAAGCCGGCGCAGGCCGCGGAAATATCGAGGCAGGCGGCGTTGCTGGCTCCGATCTTTGTCTGCACAAAACAGGCGGTAGCGGGAAACACCATGTCGGGCGAAGCGGTGGCGAGGAGGATGAGATCGATGTCTTTTGGATCGATATTGGCCTGTTCCATGGCGGCGAGGGCGGCGCGCGCGGCCATATCGCTCGTGTGCTCGTCCTTGGCCGCGATGCGGCGCTGATTGATGCCGGTCCGGCTCGTGATCCACTCGTCCGTGGTATCGACCATGGCCGAGAGATCCTCGTTCGACAGGATGCGCTCCGGTACGTAGCTGCCAGTACCGACGATCGAGACGGTGCGCCCCGGCCTAGCGGACCGCGGGCGCGAGCGGGGCGGTTGTTTCATTGTAGCGGCGAACCTCTTCGACGATATGCGGGTTCACCTCGTGTTCAATGGATTCGGCTGCGACGCGGAGCGCATTCTTGATCGCGAGCGGAGTGCTGGAGCCGTGTCCGATGATGCAGATGCCGTTAACGCCGAGGAGCGGCGAGCCGCCGTACTCTTCGTAATTCACCTTTTTCTTGATCGCGCGGAAAGCGTTTTGGGCGAGATAGGCGCCGGCGATGCGGCGGGCGTTTTTCGAGAGTTCGTGTTTGAGCCAACTGAAGATGGCGTCGCCCACCGACTCGCAGGTTTTAAGGATGACGTTGCCGACAAAGCCATCGCAAACGACGACCTCAACCGGATGCGCAAAGAGATCGTGGCCCTCGATATTACCGCGGAAATTAAGCGAGCTTTGCTTGAGGCTCTTGAAGACTTCCTTAGTGAATTCGCTGCCCTTAACATCTTCTTCGCCGATCGACATGAGGCCGATGCTGGGATTCTTGTAGCCGAGGACGTGGCTGGAATAAACCGAGCCCATAATGCCGTATTGCAGCAGGTGCATTGGTTTCGGATCAACGTTCGCGCCAGCATCGATGAGAACAAAAATATTCGTCTCCGTAGGAATGATCGAGGCGATGCCGGGCCGCTCGACGCCGGGGAGGGTGCGGAGCTTGATCGTCGTGGCGGCGACCGCGGCGCCGGTGTGACCCGCGCTAACCACGGCGTCGGCGTCACCCTGTTTAATCAAATCCACGGCGCGGCTGATGGATGAGTCTTTCTTGCGGCGGACGGCCTCGACGGCTTTATCCGACATGTCGACCACTTGGGTGGAGTGGACGATCTCGATTCGGCCATCGTTACAGCCGTGTTTTTTCAGCTCGCCTTCCACTTGGACGGTGTCACCGACCAGGAAGAGTTTTTGAATCCGCGGATATTCCCGCAGGGCCATGACGGCGCCCGCCACGAGGTTGGGCGGACCGAAATCGCCGCCCATGGCATCGAGTGCGATTTTCATCTGGTGCGCGAGTTTGCGGAGTTACTCCGCTGATTGCAAAACGAAATTAGCAGGGCGGACATGCCCAGACTCGCAACGCGCGCGCAAAGTACGGGCATGGCAGCCCGGGCAAAACTTAACCGGCGTCGACGGTGAGGACCTGGCGGCCCTTGTAATAGCCGCAGGAGGGGCAGGCGGTATG
>JBDUAE010000428.1:0-2216 GCA_040004805.1 Chthoniobacterales bacterium
GGTCTCAGCGTCGCCGATGTAATTTTGGATGGCTTGGTTGGCGACGGAGCGGTGGAGCGTGGGCGTGGTGGGGGCGGCGCTGGGGGAGGCGGGATCGGAGGTGATATTAGGCATGGGGATTGTTTTGGGGTTGGGGGTTTGTTCTTTCCAAGCTGGAAGGATGAGGGAAATCGGCCGGTCTGGCGAGGATGTTTTCACCGGAGAAAGGCGCTTTTTCCTCCCAGAGGGCGGTTGTCGGCTAAAAATGCACTTGGTGGAGCTAAGAAAGTACTTTCCGGGGTTCGGAGGGCACTTTGCCGGGCGGAGGAGGCGGTCGCGCGAGCTAAGGAAGCGCTGGTGGGAGTCTGTGGGGCACTTATTGGAGCGGAAAATGGACTTTGCTGGGCCGGGACGCGGGTTTGCTCGCCGGAGAGGGCACTTGCGGGATTCCGCAGGGCACTCTCGTGGGCTAAGAAAGCGCTCGCCGGAGTGGAGATGCGCCTCGGCGGCGGGAGTTTCGCGTGGGAGCAATTTCTGTTTGCGCTCGCCGGATGGGTGCTCCATCTTCCCCGTCCGCTTCGCTGGCGCGAGGTGTTTACGTTTTTCTCTATGGCATCAATGACTGAATTAGTCCCCGAATTGCTCGAAGCTGGCGTCCATTTTGGCCATCAGACGAAGCGTTGGAATCCGAAGATGAAGCCGTTCATTTTCGAGAAGCGGAACCAGATCTACATCATCAATCTGGATGAGACGGTGAAGCAACTGGAGCGGGCGACCGATTTCCTCCAGGAGGTGACGCGGCGGGGCGGGAAGATCCTTTTTGTCGGCTGCAAGAAGCAGGCGCAGGAGGCGGTGAAAGAGGCTGCGATCGCGTGTGGACAATTTTTTGTGAACCAGCGTTGGCTGGGCGGGACGTTGACCAATCTGGCGACGATCCGGAAATCGATCGGTCGCCTGAAGTACATCGAGGAAATCGAGCAGTCGCCTGAGTTTAAGAAGATGGGCAAGCAGGAGCTGGCGGCGCTGGGCCGCGAGGGCGCGAAGCTGCGTCGGAACCTGGAAGGCATCATCGAGATGAGCAAATTACCCGACGCGATGGTGATCATCGATACGACGCGGGAGCAGAACGCGGTGCTGGAAGCGCGTCGGCTCGGGATTCCGACGGTGGCGGTGGTGGATACGAATGCGGATCCGGAGTTGATCGATTATCCGATCGCTGGAAACGATGACGCGATCCGCGCGATCCGGGTGGTGTTGCAGAAGCTGGTGGATTCGATTGTCTCGGCCAGCACGGAACCGCGGATGCGCGAGCAGGCGGACATGGCGGGTGTGTCCGCCTAAAGGCGGAAGCTCCAAATTCCAAGTTCCAAGCTCCAAATGGAAACCACCACAATCGATCCTCAGCTTGTTAAGCAACTGCGTGAGAAAACCAACGCGGGCATGATGGATTGCAAGCGCGCGCTGACGGAATCCGGCGGCGATATGGAGAAGGCGGAGGCGGCGTTGCGGGTGAAGGGAATCGCGAGCGCGAGCAAGAAGGCTTCGCGAACGGCGAAGGAGGGCATTGTCGCCTCCTACATTCACATGCAGGGCAAAGTGGGCGTGTTGGTGGAAGTAAATTGCGAGACGGATTTCGTGGCGAAGAACGAGGGGTTCCGCGAATTCGTGAAGGATATCACGCTGCACATCGCGGCGGCGCATCCGACTTGTGTGAACCGCGACGAGGTGCCGGAGAAGACGATCGAATCCGAGAAGGCGATCTATGCGGGCCAGGTCAAAGGGAAGCCGGAAAACGTGATCGGCAAGATCGTGGAAGGAAAGCTGGATAAATTTTACAGCACGGTCTGTTTGATGGAGCAGGGTTTCATCAAGAATCCGGACCAGACGATCAAGGAATTGGTCGCGAGCAAGATTTCGGAGCTGGGCGAGAACATCGTGATCCGCCGCTTTACCCGCTACTCGGTGGGTGAGCCGCTCGGCACCGATGTGGCGCCAACTCCGGCGACCAGCGACGACGCGGCGTAGGCCGTCTGCGGTTCGCTGTCGGCAAAAAAGTAAGCGCACGCGCGCTGCTCGGCTCGTTTCTCTACGGGAGCGCTTTGCTCTTGAGCGTGGATGGGAATTGACGCTCGGCTCGGTCGATCAACCGACGAGTCAAACCCTGCAACAACGGAGGAAATTATTATGAGCATGGATTCATTGAAGGATTTGTACATCGACGAACTGAAGGATCTTTA
>JBDUAE010000429.1:0-2214 GCA_040004805.1 Chthoniobacterales bacterium
AAGACGCCTTGCTGAGTGCGCATCGCACGGCGCTCCGCCACGTCCGCCCGGGCGCGGCTCAACATCCCGAGCAACGCGCTCCAGAGGTACAGATTGATGAGTAGAAAAAGCGTTCCGGCAATGATGAGCGAAAGCACGCGCTCGCGCGGATTCATGCGCAGGAACCAGGCGGGCATCATTTCGGCTTTCCCTCCAGGCGGAATTGGGCGTGATCGTTAGGCAACAGGCGCGGGGCGGCCATCTCGAATTGGAAAGTTCGGAGGGCCGGATTCTTTTTCACTTTGTCGGCAAACTGATAGGCGAGCGCAGCGGTCTTGGCCTCGCCATCCACGGAAAGCTGACGCGCCGACTGCTGGTAGGTAGTAATTTGCACATCGGGCGAAGGCAGGCTTTCGAAAAGGTGCAGCAAGACCTCGATCGGATAGTAATTAGGATCAATCGCGGGTGAGAGTGCTTTCCACTTTGCTTCGGTTTTCCGAATGAAGGAGACGCCGGGTTCGTCCCGGGCCACTCGTCGCTCCAGCCGGCCCGCCTCCAGCCGAAGCACGAGCACGAAGACGGCAAAAAGCAGGAGCGCGCCCGCATAGGCGCCTCCCGCCCAGATTAGACGCTTTTTCCATTCCGCGAGGCGTGCCAATTCCTTCCGCCGCTTGCGCCAGGCATCGGGCAGGAGGTTGAGTTTCGTCGGCGCCGGCGGAGTTTCGACGCCGATGAAATCCGCCTGACTAACGAACAGTTGCTGCACCACATCGCGCAGCTCAAACAGGCTTTCGTCGAGGAGCACAACCGGGAAAGAAGTATTAATCCCCTGCAATTCCGCGCTGAGTGCGAGCTGGGGTAAATCGCGTTGCAATTGCGCCGCGTCCCCGTTTTCCAGCGAACGTGTGAACCCCAATTTCCCTTCTTCGCTGATGGCGCAGACGAGCGCATCACCTTCCGGATAAATGAAAAACGCCCGTCCCGTGGCGGCGTGCGTCGCGGCCCGCTGCGCGGCGTAAACGGTCACCTGGCTGGGGTAAATTCCCCGGCTGAGCAACGGCTGGACCAGCTCGGAGAGCTTCTCGTTGTGCACGGCCACCGCGGAAACCACGCTCCCCTCTTCGGTTCGCTCGATGATCTCGAAGTCGCTCGTGACCTCCTCGGTCGAATAGGGCAAAGCCTTCTCGATCTGAATTCGCACCATCGCATCGAAATCGGCTTCCTCGACTACCGGCAACTGGAGACGCTGCGCCAAAATCGAATTTGCCGGCAGGCCGAGAATCAAGTTCGGCGTCCCATTCAAAAGCGGAACGGTTTCTTCGATCGTGGCGACAGAATTGACGTCCCAACTGCTTCCGTTCACGCCGCCCGCGGCGGAGCGCACCACGGTCCAACCCCGTGCCGTGGGCAGCAAATAGACCGGCGATGAATCGCTTTTCGCCTTCGGTTTCAATGCTCTTTCCACGTGATCAATTGAGGGATGGCTCCAGATTTGCGCACCACCATTTGCACGACTCGCGTGACTTTGCCCGAGCGACCGGTGCTGACAATGCGCAACACCTGATCCTTGAAGACGACGAGGGGAGCAAGCTGAATATATTGATCCTTCGAAAGTCCGAGGGCGCCGCGCACATCTTCCATGGTTTTAAAAGGCGCGTCGTCTTCGGTTCCATCGATCCCATCGGGCCCGGCCCGGAGTTGCAAAAATTGGTCCACGATTTGTTCGCTCATGCCCGGCAAGGCGAGCAGTAAATCGCGCGACGCCCACGCCAGATCGACCGGCCCCGTGCTGTTGAGAGTGAGGCCATCATCCCAGCCGGGCTGCGCACAAAAATCCTCCCAACCGCGGACTTGTTTCACGTCTTCAATCCGGACGAGGAGAGTGTTGGCTGGATGATAGTCGCCGTCGATTTCCGCGCCATTCAAACGCACGAGATTATCCGGGTCCACCCAGTCGAGGAGAGTATCGATCATGCGGTCGCGGTCGTTTAATTCGACGCCTTTTGTTTCCAGATATTTTCGGAGTAACTCCAGCCGCTGTGGATTTTCGCCGGCCAAAACCCAATTCAAATTTAGCCGACCGCCTTCGCCGGTAATTTGGACATCGTAGGATTGGTGGTTGCCGACGCGCCCGTGCAAGACCGCCGCTCCGGCCTCGACTGCGGGATGCAGCGCAATTTCACTCCCGGAAGCAGCCATGGCCTCTGCCTCGAGGACGCGGGAAGCTTCGCCGTT
>JBDUAE010000430.1:0-2212 GCA_040004805.1 Chthoniobacterales bacterium
GGCCCGTTTAGTTTCTTGAAGACGAGCCAGATTTTCGCCTTCATCGCGCGCAGAATCTTGGGGGCGAAATAGATAAAGGCGATCAGCGCGCAAAGAAAAAGGCCAAGCGCGAGCAGCGGGTTGTAATAGATCAAGGCCAGGCCGCCGAAAACGCCGACGTCTTCCGCCAGACTGAGGCCGATATTTGAAAACGGCTCGGGCGAAGCGTTGGCGACGAGCCGCGAGGACGCCTTCGCAGTGTGCGCGATCAAGCTGGTGCCGCCGGCGAGGAGGACGACGAGCACGTCGAAAACCGGAGAAGAATGTCCCAACACCCGGATGGCGAGGAAGGCGCCGCCGATGGGCCGAATCACAGTGTGCACGGCGTCCCAAGCGGAATCGACCCACGGAATCTTGTCGGCAAAAAATTCCAGGAAATAGAAAACGCCGGCGACCGCGATGATGGCAGGATGGCCGAGCACCTCGAGCGACTGATATTGCGGGCCGAGCACGATCCAGTGCTGGTTCACGGCGAGACCGGTGACGAAAACGGTCAGGTAAAGATTGATCCCGGCCAGGGTGGCGAGACCGAGTGCAACCCCGAGGAGGTTGAGCTGTTCCACGGCGGAAATATGGGACGTGGGCGAGCATTGTCACGCGGGTTCCTTCGGGATTTTTCGGCTACCTCATTCAATCCTGAGTGTCCGGTAAATCCTGTCATCTCTTTTCGGGCGTGCTAGAATCCGCGCCATGCTCGATATCCGTCTCATTCGCGAACAACCGGATTTTGTGAAGGAGCGGCTCGCGACTCGCGGCGGCGATGATGCGGCGCGAATCGATGCACTATTAGCCGTCGATATTGAACGCCGAAAAGGCGAGACCGCGCTGCAACACCTGAACGCCGACCGGAAGCGGATCAGCAAGGAGATTGGTGGAAAACGGAGCCGCGGCGAGTCGTCGGAAGACTTGGAAAATCGCGTGCGGGAAATGGGCGATCAGATCGCGGCGTTGAACGATCAGACCGTGGCGAGCGAGGAAGAGCAGCGTGAGTTGCTCCTGCATATTCCAAATCTTCCTCATGCCGGCGCTCCCGTTGGGACAAGTGCGGCGGATAATCCCGTGGTGCGAATTTGGGGAGAAAAGCCGACACTGAATGCTCCGGTGCTGGATCATGTCGCGATCGGAGAACGGCTGCACCTGTTCGATTTGGAACGCGCGGCCAAACTCAGCGGCAGCGGTTTCATTTGCTTTATCGGCGCGGGCGCGAAACTGGAGCGCGCTCTTATTCAATTCATGCTCGATTTGCACACCCGCGAGCACGGTTACGTGGAAATGAGTCCGCCTTTTTTGGTGCGGCGCGATTGCATGGTCGGGACGACGCAGTTGCCGAAGTTTGAGGAAGACATGTACGGGCTGGAGGAAAATCAGATGTTCCTCGCGCCGACGGCGGAAGTGCCGGTGACGAATTTTCATCGGGAAGAACTTCTCACGGCAGCGGAGTTACCGAAAAAATATGCGGCTTACACTCCGTGTTTTCGGCGCGAAGCCGGCTCCGCGGGGCGGGAAACCCGCGGGATTATTCGGGTGCATCAATTCGACAAGGTGGAGTTGGTTAAAATCACCACGCCGGAGAATTCCTACGAGGAACATGAGTCGCTGACGGCGAACGCCGAGCGCGTTCTGCAATTACTCGGATTGCATTATCGGGCGATCGAACTTTGCACGGGTGACCTCGGGTTTGGTTCTGCGAAAACATACGACATCGAGGTTTGGTCGCCCGGACAGAATGGATATTTGGAAGTGTCGAGCTGCTCGAATTTTGAGGAATTCCAGGCCCGTCGGATGAATCTGCGGTTCAAGGATGCGGAAGGGAAAAACCGCTTTTGCCACACGCTCAATGGGTCGGGCGTAGCGTTGCCGCGACTTTTTGCTGCGGTGATCGAGACCGGTCAGCAGGCGGATGGCTCGGTGAAATTACCGACAGCGCTCCAGCCGTATTTCGGTGCGGCGGAAATTCGTTAGAGGGTGTGATGCACCTTAGCCGTCAGGGCAAAGGTGCCTTTGTCCAAGACTGAGGCAACCCGCCATTAGGCTTGCGAAGCAACGTCGGGCCGGGCGGCGTCATCCTGAGTCGCGCAGACGACTAAGGATCCGGCACTGGGTGCGGAGACGCCAATACGCTTGCGGTGGATAAGACCGCCGGTGCGAGATCCTTCGGCGCGCTGCGCCGCCT
>JBDUAE010000431.1:0-2205 GCA_040004805.1 Chthoniobacterales bacterium
TAGAGCTCGATGTGCTTGGGCGTATTGGAAAGGTGATCTTCGCCGCGAATGACGTGGCTGATTTTCATTTCGATGTCGTCGACCACGTTCACGAAATGGAAAATCCAGGAGCCGTCCGGGCGACGGATGGTCATGTCGGGATGCGTCTCGGGATTGGTGAGATCGAAGTCGATCCGGCCACAGACGACATCGTCTACGACGACGCGTTCGCGCGGGGAACGGAAACGAATCGCGCCATTGTCGTCGTATAAACAGCCGACATCGTGCAGGCGCTGAAGATGGCGCTCATAAATGTCGTCCCGCTGGCTTTGAAAATAAGGGCCGAACTCGCCGCCGGCGTGCGGACCTTCATCCCACTCCAACCCGAGCCAGCGGAGGCCTTCGTAAATCGCGGCCGCGGCTTCTTCGGTGTTGCGTGACTTATCGGTGTCCTCGACCCGGAGGACGAAGGTGCCGCCGTGATGGCGCGCGAAGAGCCAGTTAAAGAGCGCGGTGCGCGCGCCGCCGATGTGGAGAAAGCCCGTGGGCGAGGGGGCGAAGCGAACGCGAATTTTTGGAGTCACCGGAGAATTCCTCGCACCCGTAACGCAGTCCCGCAACGCAGGGTGAGCAGGGCTTTCTTGCCCATTGTGTCCGTCGTTTGAGGTTTCTATTCAATGAACAACTTCCCCGCCCGGCGGCGCGCGTGTCGGTTGCCGGGCAGATTCACTTTCGCCACGCCGTTTTTCGGATCGAGCAGAAGGCGGACGCTCTCAATCAAATCAAAGCTGATGTCGGGGACCGCGTGCTTTTGCAACCAGCGGCGGATCGCGCGCCGCTGCAGCGCGACCGGCAGCGCGCGCGCTTCGTCCACGGTTTTCGGCAGCAATTCTTCCAGGGTGGTGTGCTCTTCGGCCGAGATTTCGGCGGCGCGCCACAGACTTTGGCGAACGCTGCGACCGAGTTCTTTCTCGATCATCGGAATGATGCGATGCCGAATGCGGTTACGCGTGGGCTCCAGGGAAAGGTTGCTCGCGTCTTCGCGGAAGCGGAGCTGATGCGCGGCGACATAGTCGTCTATTTCTTTCCGCCAAACACCGAGAAGCGGGCGCGCGATGGTCAGCTCGACGCCGTCGACTGTTCGCTGCGAGCAGGCCCGAATGGATCCTTGCCCGGCGCTTCCGCTGCCGCGGAGCAGGTTGAAGAGAAACGTCTCCGCCAAATCGTCGGCGTGATGACCGAGAAAAATCGTGAAGCAGCGGCGGCGCTTTGCGACTTGGGCGAAAAACGAATATCGCGCCTGCCGCGCCGCCGTTTCGATCGAGCACTTCTCTGTCGCCGCCCGCTTCTTAACCTCCTCGTGTTTGCCAACGAAAGGCAAGACCAACTGTGCCGCCAACCGCTCCACGAATCGCGCGTCGGCGTTTCCCGCTCGCCCCCGCAGCCCGTGATCCAGATGGCAAATCACCAGCTTGCCGTACCCCAGGCTTCGCAGCCAGTGCAACAGCGCGACCGAATCACGCCCGCCGGAAACGCCGATGAGATACCGTTTCGCGGGTGGAAAATCGCGCAGGACCCGGGCGTCCCATTCCTGCGGACATCGGGCGCGTTTCGGCATAGAAGGAGAAGGCCAGTCGACGGCGCCGAGGTCAAGTCGGTCGGTTATTTGACAATGAATGAACGTTCATTCATCTTGCGCGTCCCCATGGTAGCGCCTCGTCTCGATCCAGCCGCCGACCGTCGCGAACAAATTCTGTGCGCGGCCATGATTTGCTTTGCGAAGTGCGGGTTTCATCAGACCAGCATGCAAGATATCAGTCACGAAGCCGGGATTAGCGTGGGTCTGATTTACCGCTATTTCGAGAGTAAAGAAGCAGTCATCGCCGCGATGGCGCAGGAACATAAAAGCGACCTGCAGGAGATGCTGGAACGCGCGCGCTCGGCACCGACGTTACTGGATTCCCTCGAGATTTTGTTGACCGCGCACTGTTGCGAAGAGGCCCCGCAAATGCACGCCGCCTTCGTGGTGGATCTCTTTGCGGAAGCGGGCCGCAATCCCGCGATCGCTCAACTCGTGCGCGATATTCTCGATACGAACATGATCGGAATGACGGAAGTCATTGCTCGTGCCCCGGAGATGCGCGACGCCCGGCACGGACTCACGCCGCGTGAAGTTACGGAATTAATTTTTGCCACTGCCCGCGGCTCGATGATGCGTGATGTGCT
>JBDUAE010000432.1:0-2203 GCA_040004805.1 Chthoniobacterales bacterium
AGCCGAAGGCGGGTTGCCTCAGTTAGAGGGAATGCTCTGCTGACGGCTAAAGTTCATGACTGCCTTTAAGCATCTTCAGCGCATTCGCACTTAGCGAAGAGTCTTATCCAGCGCTCCGATCTTCCGCGTCTCCGGCCAGAACGTCGAGACGCCCAGGACCACCAGGATCGTCCCCAACCCGCCCGCCACTACCGACACCACCGGCCCGAAAAGCGCCCCCGTTAGCCCCGATTCCAGCGCGCCCAGCTCATTCGAGGTCCCAATAAAAATATTGTTTACCGCCGAGATCCGCCCCCGCATCTCATCGGGCGTCAGGAGTTGAATGATCGTGTGACGTATCACCACGCTCACGCTGTCGAACACCCCCGTCAGAAACAGCATCGCCAGCGAAAACCAGAGCGTGCGCGAGAGCCCAAAGCCGATCGTGGCCAATCCGAAGCCGCCCACCACCACCAGCAACGTCTTCCCCGCCTGCTTCATCGGCGGCAGATAGGCGATCAACAGCGCCATCACAAACGCCCCGATCCCCGGCGCCGCCCGCATCCAGCCCAGCCCGATCGTCCCGCAATGCAAAATCCGGTCCGCAAATAACGGTAATAACGCCGTCGCCCCGCCCAATAGCACCGCCACCATATCCAGCGTAATCGTCGCTAAAATCACCTTCCGGCTTAAAACAAACCGCACTCCCGCCCGCAAACTCTCCCACGGATTACTCTCCGCCCTTCCCCCTTGATCTCCGCTCTGGATTGGCAACACCAACCCGAAAAACGTCAGCGCGCAGACCGCATCCAGCAGGTAGATAAACGGGAACCCCGCCCGCACCAGCAGCACTCCCGCCACCGACGGCCCCACCACCGAGCCGATCTGAAACAGGCTGCTGTTCCACGTTACCGCATTCGAGAATATCTCCCGCGGCACCAGCTTCGGAAAAAACGCCGCCCGTGCCGCCCAGCCAAACGTCCGGCACGTTGCCGAGACCAGCAGCACCGCATAAATCAGCGGCAAAGAAAAATCAGCGAATTGATAACTCGCATGCCGCTCAAACATTCGCGCCACCGCCTCCAGCCAGCCATTCCCCATTCGCAGAATCCGCCAGCCCGGGATCGCCAGGTGATTCCAGGAAATAACCGCCAACGCCACCGAACACACCGCGCTCACCGCCTGCGTGCAGAGGATGATGATGCGCCGACTGTAACGATCCGCGATATGCCCCGCCGGCAACGACAACAACACGACCGGCAACGCCGTCACCAGTCCCACCAGACCCAGCGCCGTCGCCGAATTCGTCCGCGCATAGATCTCCCACTCTAGCGAGATCATCAGCATCTGCCGACCGATCACCGACGCCAGATTCCCCGCCGCATAAAGGCTGAAATTCCGGTAACGAAATGCCCCATACGGATCGTGCTTCCTCTTCTCCTCGAGCACCCCCTCCGCGCTCGAAGGCCGGCGCGACGAAGGCGCCTCAAATCCTTGCGGCGAGGCGTGCGGTTTTTCGTCAGCCATAAAAAGCGAGCGCCCAACCGGGACTCGCCCCGCATTCTAGTTTCACTCCAGGCTGCCGCAATCCGCCAAGCGTCCGATCAAATCATCGTTTCGGCGACCGCCGTCCCGAAGCCCCTCCGCGAGCCTGTTTCCACGCCAGACTCTAATCGATCTCCGCGCTCCAGATCGTCCCCGTGTATTTCCCTTCCCGATAAGTGACCTGGACGTGGTCCCCGGGCTTCACCTTGTCGTACTGTTTCCGCGCCGCGGGAATCTCGATCTGGCGGCCACCGTTCGTCAGCTCCACCCGCACCAGCCATTGCTCATCCAAGGACGCGCGCGGATCTTTGCTTGTACCTCGAACCTTCTCATCCATGACGTAACCGCCGACTACGATCTCCCCTGGCTTCAATTCCCGTGGAGTCTCAGCTTCCTCCGGCGCCCGCGATTCCGGCGAGGGCGTTGGAATAACCTGAGACGCCCCGTGTTCGGCAGACGGCGTCGAGCTATTCTCTGCCACGGCGATATGCTCCTTCTCCAACACCACCGCCTCGCCGCTCTTTCTCGCGCACCCGGCGAGTCCGAGGAAAAGCAGACTCACAACCACGACCCGCGTGCCTCGAGCAGTGCGTTTACGTAGAACCACCGCCGCATTTCCGCCGATCTTGCGTGGGGATTGTCTTAACATGATTCTCTCGCTCTCGAAGCGAATTCCACC
>JBDUAE010000433.1:0-2202 GCA_040004805.1 Chthoniobacterales bacterium
AGCCAGGAACGAATTCTGTTTACTCGCCCGCGGGTGTGAAAGAGTCATAGAATTGGCACGCCCGGCGGGGCTCCTAAAGAAATATCGAGAGTCGGGGGTGTTGCCTCAATGAAAAAGAAACCGGGGCGAAAAAGGAAGATAGAAT
Organism: Chthoniobacterales bacterium; assembly: GCA_040004805.1. Lineage (GTDB taxonomy): Bacteria > Verrucomicrobiota > Verrucomicrobiia > Chthoniobacterales > UBA10450 > JACCTI01. The sequence continues at coordinate 146 of JBDUAE010000433.1, forward strand.
AAGCCACTTCCTCAGCGCGGTGTCGGCTGAAGGTGGCGGCGACGGCCGCCGAATCTGCGCAAAGGACGGTTGTCGCGCTATCTTAACCGGCGCGCAACAATGCAAGCGCGGCGCGCTTAGTCTTCGATTTCAGAAAGATAACACGGCGGGCTGGCACATCTGATCGGCTCGTCATCCGCACCCGGCCTTTCCGCTTTAAGATTCGGAGACACCACTTTGCTCTCCGCGCCAGCGACAATGCGAACGGATTCGCGTTGCTTTTCCGCAGCCCGTCGTCGGCCTCGCTTTTTCCGCGCTTTGGCCAGATGACTACGTCCCGATCCCAGTCGCTCCTCCACGCGATCTTCTCAGCTAGTGGACGGGAGCCTCCGACCTGGGCAATCCGCGTTCACTTTCGAGGATCGGCTCACTTTGCATCGTAAAATCGCGCGTTCGGCCAGGTGTACTGTAGTCGTAGGGACCGCGGTGAACTACTGGCGCAGTCAGGAAATTGCCATGAGGCGGCGGCGACGGGGCGGTCCACTCGAGCGTGGTCGCTTCCCATGGATTCTCCTCGACTTTTCTACCGTGCCTGATGCTCCAGAAGAAGTTGATGATGAATGGAATTTGCGCCACGCCCATGACCCACGCGGCAATGGAGATGGGCGTGTTCCATTGGAATCCGGAAAGGCCCCAGACATGTTCGCCCGCCAGGTTCCAGCCTTGTCCGCCGTCGTACCAACGGCGGTGCATCCCGAGCATTCCTTGCAGGAACATCGGAAAAAAGATCACGTTCATACAAATGAGCGATGGCCAGAAATGAACCTTGCCCCAGAACTCGTTCATGACCCGGCCGGTCGCCTTCGGAAACCAATAATAAACGCCGCCGAAAAACGCGAAGATTGTGCCCGGGGCGACGAGGTAATGAAAATGCGCGATCACATAATAAGTGTCGTGGAGATAAAGATCCGCGGAATTGAAGGCCAGCGGAATCCCAGTGAGACCGCCGATTCCAAACATGGGAAGAAAAGCGCTCGCAAATAGCATGGGGACATTGAAGCGAATCGACCCGCCCCAGAGCGACAGGAAGAACGCGCTCAAAATGATGACTGACGGAATCGATATGATCACCGTCGTCGTCTGGAAAAACGCGCTCACGACTGTGCCCATGCCGGTAAGCCACATGTGGTGTGCCCAAACGAGGAAGGATAGAAACCCGAGCACGAGCACGGCAAAAACGAGAGACTTGTAACCCCAGAGCGGCTTGCGCGTGTTGTTCGCGATGATCTCGCCCACGATCCCCATCGCGGGAAGGACCAGAACGTAAACCTCCGGATGTCCCAAGAACCAAAACAAATGCTGCCAGAGCAACGGACTGCCCCCGCCGCTGATCTCCACCGGCGCGCCGTTGACGACCAATCCACTCGGCATGAAAAAACTCGTCGCCGCCAGGCGATCCATCAGTTGCATCACGATCGCGGATTCGAAGGGCGGAAAGGCCAGCAAAAGCAAGAACGCCGTGACCAGTTGGGTCCAGACGAAGAACGGCAACCGCAGCCACGTCATCCCTTTCGCGCGCAGTTGAACGATCGTCGTGATGAAGTTGACGGAGCCGAGCAGCGAAGAGGTAATCAGGAGAATAAATGCGATCAACCAGAGCGTTTGCCCGTTAAAGACGGCGTCAAAGGTCGGCCCTTTGTCCGCGATCACTGAGAGAGGTGTGTAGGATGTCCATCCGCCTTTGGCCGCGCCGCCGGGGACAAAAAAACTCAGCAACATAATAACGCCGCCGGCAAGATAAGCCCAATAACTCGCCAGGTTGATCTTGGGAAACGCCATATCCGGCGCGCCGATTTGCAACGGAACAACGAAATTTCCGAAAGCCGCAAAGCCAATCGGCACGACGCCGAGAAAGATCATGATCGTGCCGTGCATCGCGCCTAACGAGTTATAAAACTCCGGCGTCATCTTCCCCTCCGGCATGCTGCCGGCACCGAAGAAAACATTCAGAAGTTTACCCAGAACGGGCAACGCTCGCCCCGGATAAGCAAGCTGCCATCGCATCAGCATCATCAGCA
>JBDUAE010000096.1:0-7294 GCA_040004805.1 Chthoniobacterales bacterium
CACCGCGCCGCGGACCAGATCGTCTCGTTCACGCTGCCGTCGTAGGCGCACGCGGGATTAACTCGTTGCGAGCATTTCCGCTCGGCCTTTCATCCTCGTCCGCGTCGGCTAAATTCCCTGCCGATGCGCCATCTCATCCTGATCGACCAGGAACCACTCCGCCGCTCCGCCGCGACGGCGTGTGCAGACGCGATGGCGCAGCTCGACTACGTTCGCGCGGGCTGGCACCGCTTTGAGCGTGAAGACAAACCCGCGTTCGCCCGATGGCGCGCCCGCGAGTTCGGCACGCTGCTGAGTCAGGCGCGAGAGGTCGAGGTCCAGATTCGCGATTACCAGACTCTCATCCACGAAGTGGAAATGGAGATGCAACGCCGTTTCCAGGATCCGCATACCGCGTATCAGCGCGTCATGTTCCGGCGCGAGAATCCCGGCCTCGCCCGCGATGATGCCGATGAGGCTGCTGCTGCCGCCGGTTCGCCGCGACCGGTGAGCGATTTTGAAAAAGAAGCCCTCTTCCAGGAATGGGTGCAAAAATCCCTCGGCACTAATCCCGATAAGATGGACGACGAAGCCTACGAGACGACGTTCGAAGCCTTTAAGACTCACATGTTTCGCGCGCCGCGGGATGAGCCGCCCTCGCAGAATATTCCGCGGCCCCAGCGTCCGTCCGTCTCCGCAGAATTAGACGACAACGAGACAGAACACGAGCCTGATGCCCCAATCGACGTCCGGCTCAAAGAACTCTACCGCCGACTCGTCCGCCGGCTCCACCCCGATCTCCGCGCCGATGGGAACGCTGCCGTCTCCGGCCTCTGGCATGAAGTGCAGGAAGCCTATCTGGCGGGCGACGTCGCCCGGATGGAAATTCTGCTCGCGCTCAGCGATCTCGCGGCCAATCACATGGACGACGCCACCAGCCTGGCGCAAATGCGCGCCCTCCTGGCCGAGTTGGAACGCGCGTATGGTGCGCTCGAGAAGAGTTTGCTTGAAGCCGAAGGCGAGGACGCGTGGAACTTCGCCCGGACCGGTCCCGGTGCTGACCTCCGGTTGCGCGTGCAGCGCGAGCTAAGGTCCGAACTCGCGGCCCGCACTCTCCGGCGTGATCTCCTCGCCCGCACGATCGCGGCCTGGGCGCAGGGTCCGATCGCCAACCGCCAGGTGACGGTAAGTCGCTCCTACGCCGGTAGGGCCAGGTAACGCTACTCAGATTTGAAAAGTTCGGATCGCGCGACGCGTTCGCCCTTGAACAGGACAACGGAAATCGCCGAGAGCGCGTGCACGTCCTGGAGCGGATTCCCATCCACCAGCAGCAGGCTCGCTTCCTTCCCTTCCGTGATCGTGCCAATGCGATCCGCCACGCCAAGTAATTTCGCGGCGTTGTTGGTTGCGCCTTCGAGCGCGACTTCGATCGGAATCCCGGCCGCGACCCAGAGCTCGATTTCGCGTTGCACAGTGGCGCCGTGCAGCACGAGGAAATTACCGGCATCGGATCCGGTGACGAGCATGACACCTGCCTGGTAGGCCCGCACGAGATTGCGGCTGCCTTGCTCGACCGAGGTCGGATAATGCGCCAGGCCCTCTCGTACCGGCGCCATCTTATCGCTCTTCACCGCGCTCTCGGTTTGCGCGAGCAAATCCTTCGGCGCGACCTGCTGCACAAGCGAACGTTGCAGGGGCGAAAGATCCGCGCGCGCAAAGCTGGTCAAGCCCTCGGCTACGCTCAAAGTGGGATCGAGCGCGATCCCTTTTGCTTTCATTTCCGCGAAGACGTTGTCGGGTATTTCATCGCGAAAGGAGCCGTGCTCGATTGAACTCGGAGTCAGACTGACGGCATCCGCGACATCGGCGGCGCTGCCGGTATGAATGGAACTCGGCAGGTGCCGGAGACGCGCTTCGTCCACGACCGCGCCCAGAATTTTCACATCCATGCGGGTGAAGGGATAAGCGGGCACACCGGCTTCGAGGACGCCTTTAATGGCGTCGACATGCTGGGCGGCAAGTTCGTCCACCTGACGGCGAGCTTCCGCCTCGGATTGCGGAGTGCGAACGAAGCCGGCGAGGAAGCCAGCCCGCATCGCTTCCGGCATGAACTTCGCATACTCAGTGCCGTGCCCGCCTTGCGTGGTGAAGAGCGGACCGCAGAGAAAAAGCTCCGCGCCTAATTCTTCGCCGCGGTTAAATTTTGCCCGCAACTTGAGCACGTTATCGAGCGTGTCGCCAGTGCTACGGACGGCGGTGATGCCGCAGTAAAGGTAGGCTGCGAGTTCACGTTCCCCGTTTTTTGGGTTGAACGATTTTTCCGGATCATCGTAGAAACCGCCGGTCGCGCCCAGATGCACATGCATGTCGATCAAGCCGGGCAAAACGGTCTTGCCCGCAGCTTCGATCGGCTCGGCATCGAGCGATTTCGCATCCGGCGCCGGACCTTCATAAATCTTTGCGATTTTGCCGTGGCGAATGAGCACGCTGCCCGATTCGATCACCTTGCCGTCCCCGATGAAGATGCGCGCATTCTGAATCAGAAACGAGCGACCGCGTTTATATTCACGCGCGATCATTTTGGCCTTGGCCAGATCTTCACGACTCCAAGCCTGATAGGCTCCTAAAAACAGGAACGGCACCAACGCTGCGAGAACCCACAGTTTCGCCGCCGGCCGGAGCTTCTCCCCTTTTTCCCAGCGAAACAGTTTCGTAGCGATAAACGTCCCGATCGCAGTCGACACGAGCAAGGCGACGAGCGCAGGCCAGTTTTGCCAGACGGTTTCGTGCCGCATGATGATGCCAGCCATTCCCGACACGAGATGAGTCGCCGGAATGAATTGCGTCACGCTCTGCAACCACTCCGGGAAAATCGTGATCGGAATCGTAATCCCGCTGAGAAAAAGCATCGCCATGTAGAGCGGCTGGATGAGCAAATTGCTTTCCTGCGAGGAGTTGACGACAGACGCGATGATAAGCCCGATCGAACGAAATGCGGTCGCGCCCACGGCAATAAAGATAAAGAACGACAGCAAGTTTGTCGGCAGGGTCATGCCATAGAAGCGCACCGCGAGGAAGAGTGTCATGACCACTGCAGGGAGGTAGAGCAAGACGCCGGTAACCATGGAGGCCACGAGGAGAGGTACCGGCGTGATCGGCGTCACCTTATAGCGACGCAAGACGTCGGCCTCGCGATCCATGACCGCGCGCATGCCCGCGCCGAAAAGCCCGTTGCCGAGAATTCCGAGCGCCAGCACCATCGTCACGACTTGATTGATCGCTGCGCCTTGCTTCGCATCGAAAAGCGTGGCGAAAACGAAAAAGAAGATGAGCGGGAAAAAGTAGTTAAAAAAGAGAACGGCTTTGTTCCGAAGCGCGAGCTTCAGATCGATCCGCATGAGCGCGAGGAGAGCTTTCATTTAGTCGCGCAATTTCTTGCCGGTTAATTCGAGGAAAACATCTTCGAGCGTTGGTCGTTTCAAATGGACGTCGTCTAATTCTATCCCGTGGCTGTCGATCCATTTCACCATTTCGACCAGAGTCCGTCCCGGATGTTTCGAGCTGATCGTCAGTTGGCGGCGATCTTCGCTCAAGGAGCTGCGGATCGCTTCCGCAAACGCGGGGATATCGCCCGCCGGCGCGGGCCGGCTCAAGGTGGCTTCGATTCCGGATTGGCTCGCGCTTTTTTCCTGAAGCTCGCGCGGACTTCCGATGGCGATGATTTGCCCGGCATCGATGATGGCCACGCGATCGCATAAGAGCTCCGCCTCCTCGATGTAATGAGTCGTCATGAGGATGGTGCGTTTTTCACCGCGCAGTTCCTCGATCAGGTCGCGAATCTCCAAACGCACCTGTGGGTCGAGACCGGTGGTGGGTTCGTCGAGGAAGAGCATTTGCGGGTCGTTGATGAGAGCAAGGGCGAGGGCGAGTCGTTGTTTTTGGCCGCCCGAAAGCGTCGAATAAAAGGCATCCTTCTTCTCCCAAAGCTGCAGTCGTTTCAGGAGCATCTCGCCATCGAGCGTGCGGGTGTAAAGCGCGGCGAAAAGTCGAATCGCCTCCCGCACCGTGATTTTGTCGGGTAAATTTGTCGCCTGCAGGCAAACCCCGATGCGGTCCTTCAATTTCTGCTTTTGCCGGTCGGGATCGAACTCGAGCACTTTGACGTCTCCCGCGGTGCGGCGGCGCAGACCTTCGAGGATTTCCACCGTGGTGGTTTTGCCCGCGCCGTTAGGTCCGAGCAAGCCGAAAACCTCGCCCGTGCGCACTTCGAAATCGATGCCCTTCACGGCTTCGAACCCGGCGTAGCTCATGCGGAGACCGCGGACGTAGATGGCTAAATCGCCGTTCATCGGCGCAAGAATAGCGCGAGTTCGCCCGGAAGAAAATGCACGTTTACGAACGGGTCAGGCGGCGGCTGGAGTTCCGCGCCGAACGAATTTTAGCAGCAGCCCTAACAACACCAAAGTGGTCACGATCACGCAGATTTTTTCCAGCACCTCGCCATGCCGCACATAAAATGTCGGTTCGTAAGCAATCGGAACCCGCATTTCTCCGCTCAAAATTCCTTCGGTGAATTGGCTGCCCTGATCATCCAGCAAAACCTGTGTGATCCGTCCGAACTCGTTGATGAAACAGGTGACGCCGGTATTGGCGGAGCGCACCATCGGCAGTCGCGTTTCTACGCAGCGAAAAACGGCGTTGGCGATGTGTTGCTGCGAGCCGGCGGAGCGTTGAAACCAACCGTCATTGGTCACATTCGCCAGCAGATTCGCGCCGCGGAGCACGAACTGCCGGGTCAATTCACCGATCGTGTCTTCGAAGCAAATCAGAGGCGCGACCCTCACGTCGGGCCGGGTCAGCTGGAAGACGGTCGGCTCTTTTCCGAAACCGAAATCTGCCGGCACTTGATCGCCGACAATCGCGCCGATGCCGGGAATAAAATTGCGGCCGGGAACGTATTCGCCGAACGGGACCAAATGCATTTTGTGGTAGGCTTGGATGCGCCGCCCGCCATCGGAAACGAGCAGGGCGGCGTTGTAGGCCGCGGTCTCGTCCTCAGCGATCGTGCCGAGGAGAAGGTCGGTCTTCGAGGTGGCCACGAGGTCAGTGACAAAGCGATAACTCTCCTCATCTTGCAGGACCGGAGCGGGCATTGAGCTTTCCGGCCAGACCAAGAGATCGGGCTTGGATTGCAGCGCGAGCTGACTGAGCCGGGCAAAGGTGGCGAAGGTCGCCTGCGCAAACTGGGGATTGAATTTTTCCTCTCGCGGAACGTTTGGCTGCAACGCGGAAACGCGGACGGAAACAGCCGGCGTGGGACTTTGCAGAGCACGGAGACCGAAGCCCATCACGCCGAGAAGCGCGGCCATGGTCAGGGTGAGATCGTAGTGCGGCCGGACGGGTTTGACTTGAGTTTCCAGAACGAAACGGCGCACGGTTGCGACAAGGATGACGTTGGTAAAGGCAACGATGAACGACAGCCCGGGCACGCCGGTGAACTCCACGATCTGGATCATGGCAAATTGTGCATGGAGCGCGCTGCCGAGCGTGTTCCAGGCCCAGCCGGTCAGAACGATTCCGCGTAACGCTTCCACCGAGACCCATCCGCATGCGACGAAAAGGGCGAGGCGCAAATTACCGACAGAGCTGAGCCACGCCGAAGCAGCTAGCTCCGAAGGCGGCGCATCGGTTGCCGACGTGACGGCACCTTTCTCGGCGGCGCGCTTCGCCGCTAACCGCTGGGTCACCGCATCGAGGCCCGTTGCTTTCTTGATCGCGACCTTGCGCAAGCCCGGACGCAACATTCCGCAAAACCAAGCCCACCCCGCGAGGTAGAGCCCCATGTAAAATCCGAGCAAAATCCAGCCGGGCACAGTCACGGTGACGAGCCAAGAAAATGCGCCCCAGAAAAAAATCACGCCCGCGACGTAGCCTAACAAGAGGTCACGCAGCCAGCGACGTTTCGCATGAGCACCCGAGAACCAGACTGCGGCCAGGAGAGGGGTGAGCGCGAACCAACAAAGCCAGGCTTGATCGAAGGGCGCAAAGCAACCGCGGTAGAGAAAACCGCTCGCCGCCGCCGCCAGCCACGGCCAGAGGCGGGTCGTTTGTTTCAACCAGGACACGTCGGCACTCTAGCCGCGACGCTGCCGGCGTTCGCGAGCTTTTTCCCGATCACGCGAAGGATTGATCGCGGTCCGGAGATCGCGCGCATGGACAGGGGAAACGCGAAAGAACGCGGTTTTCGCATCGGCCAGCGTCCGGACGTTGGCTCTGTTCGAGAGGACATAATCCATCGCCATCAAGTCCTTCAGGATCTCGAGAAACTCGATTTCTCCCATGTCGTCGAGCTTATCGAGCAGTTGCGAACCGTAGACCTGGCTGCCATTCAGCCCGATGGATTTCATCACTGAGGTTTCGCCCCCACTCAAATTGATCTCTCGACCCATAAAAAAGCGCTCTTCTTAAATTTGTCGGCTAATAATTTGTCGGCTAATGACTGGCCGCGAGCCGCCGTTCCGCATCCTCCTGGAGCCAGGCCCAGAGGCGGTCGAGCTGCTCGCCCACTTCCGCTTTGATTGTAGCTAATTCCGTTCCGCGCCAGCCCTTCGCGACCGGATTGCGCTGGGCGAAGAGATAATATTTGATCTTCGGCTCCGTTCCGGAACCCCGAACCGCCACCCGGGTTCGGTCGGCCAGTTCGAAAATCAGCATCTTTTCCTTCGGGATGACGTCTCCTTCCACGTCGCGAAAAGTTTCCTTTTCGAAGTTCTTAATCGCCGTCACGGAAGAGCCGAGCATCTCCGCCGCCGGCGCAGTGACATATGATTCCAGCAGACGCTTGATTTTGTCGGCGCCTTCCGCGCCTTCAAATGTCATCGAACCATTTTTTTCCAGGTAGTAGCCGAAGGTGGAATAAACCTCGTCGAGAAGCGCATCCAAAGTGAGGCCACGCGATTTCGCGTATGCGGCAACTTCGCAAAACATGATCGCGGCGCCGTTGCCGTCTTTGTCTCGGACGAAATCGGCGCCGCTGTAGCCGTAACTTTCCTCTCCGCCGAAGATGTAAAAAGAAGAGTCGGCCAGCCGAGCCCGGCGGGTTTCGGACTCGGGCAGGGAACGATATTGGGCCACGATTTCTGCCGGCAACGCCCGTTCGTATTTACCCAGTTTCGCGCCGATGTATTTGAAACCGGTGAGCGTCTCGACGCAGCGCAGGCCGTAATGTTGCGCGATCGCTTTTTGCAGATCGGTGGTGACGAATGTCTTGATGATGACGCCGCGTTTCGCGTTCGCGTCGGTTAAAATTCCGCGT
>JBDUAE010000434.1:0-2192 GCA_040004805.1 Chthoniobacterales bacterium
TGGGGCGATAACGGCGAAGTTTTCGTGAAGAACGATCCGTTAGGCAACCCGGTCGATCGTCGTCATCCGTGGAATCAGACGACAATTCCAAAGCCGCAGAAGCGGAATTTTGCCGACAAGTATACTTGGGTAATGTCGCCTCGCTGGCTCGATAAACGGACCGGCGATCATCTCGCAATGGACACCGGCGGCGGACCCATCGCGCGTCTCTGGTCGACCGCCCTCGCGAAGCTGGTGAACATCGGCTACGTCGAATCCACTGGTGAGAGCGTGAAGATTCGTCTGCCGAAGACCGCCCTGAAGGGCGAGGTCGAATTCGAGTGGAAAATACCGAAGTGGAGCAACGCGATCGAACGCGATCGGGCCCGCACTTATTTCCAAGCGTATGCCGCGGCCTGCGCGCTGCATTTCCTCGACAAGGCGATGAAGGAAGTTCACGCCGGACGGACCGCCACATTCACGCCGTTCAAGGTGCCGGATGAAGCGATCGGTTGCGGCTTCCACGAAGCGGTGCGCGGTGTGCTCTCGCACCACATGGTTATCCGCAAAGGGAAGATCGCGAACTACCATCCGTATCCGCCGACGCCGTGGAATGCCAATCCACGCGACGTTTACGGCACGCCTGGGCCATACGAAGACGCGGTGCAAAACACACCCATCTTCGAGGAAAACGGACCAGATAAATTCAAGGGAATCGATATCATGCGCGCGGTACGCAGCTTCGATCCTTGTTTGCCGTGCGGGGTGCATATGTACCTCGGCAAGGGCAAGGTCCTCAAGCAACAGCACACTCCGACCGCGTTTGCCGGTCTGGCTCATTAATCGTGGCTAACGAGGGCGCGGCGCAGGTGATGCTCGAAGCATCACCAGATGAGATCTACGATATCGAGCTGGAACACAGCCTGCTCGAAGCAAATGCCAAACTCGCGGTCGCGAACAGAGGCGTGCTCGACGAGAAGGGTATTACGGCGATCGATTTCATGGGAGCGATCGGTTCGGGCAAAACGACCATCATTACCAAGATGGTCGGACGATTGAAGGACCGGCTGGGTGTTGCGGTCTTCAACGGCGACGCCACCACCAGCGGCGATGCGGACGCAATCTCAAAGATGAATGTTCCGGTGGTGCAGATCGCCACGATCAACGGCTGTCATCTGGACGCGAACCTTGTCGGAAAGGGTTTGAAGCGGATCGATCTCGATCAGCTGAAGCTGATCTTTATCGAGAACATCGGGAACCTGATTTGCCCGGCGGAATTTCCGCTCGGCTCTAAGGCACGTGTGGTGGTCGTAAGCGTGACGGAAGGTCCGTGGATGGTGCGCAAGCACCCACATATGTTCCTCGGCGCCGAGATTGTTGTGATCAACAAGATCGATCTCGCGCAAGCCATGGAAGTGAGCGTTGACGATCTAAAAAGTGACGTGCACAAGCTCAAGCCGGACATCAAGGTCATCGCCACCAGTACGAAAACTGGGGCGGGCATGGACGAGCTGGAAAAGGCATTGCTCGCCATCTAACGACTCTCCATGCATGAGCTTTCGATCGCCTCGGGACTGGTCGAAAAGGTGCTGGATTTCGCGGAGAAGAACCCAGATAAAAAGATCCTCGAAGTGCGGCTCGCAGTGGGCGAACTGAGCCACATTGAGCATGAGCAGCTGCGATTCTGTTACGGCGCCATCACGACCGAGACGCCACTTGAGGGTTCAGTCCTGCAGATTGAAACCGTCAAAGCTCTGGTTCGTTGTCCGCATTGCTCTTACCGCGGCCGTCCCAAATATTGGGACGGCGCGCTCTCGGGAATCCCGGTGGCTACGCTGGAGTGCCCTTCCTGTGGGAGAGCTGCTGAGGCTACGGATGGACAGGAATGCGCGATCAGATCTCTTCGCTTTACCGAGAGCGCTCTGACATCATGAAGCCGCTGCCCGAAGCCCCGTGATCACATTGTTCTCCATTCTGCTCCTGGGTTTCTTCCTCGGGATGCGCCACGCCACGGATTCCGATCATGTCGTGGCGGTGACTACGATCGTTAGCCGACAGCGCAGCATCGGCGGCGCCGCATTGACGGGCGTCTACTGGGGTCTCGGTCACAGTCTCACGCTGCTGGTGGTTGGTGGTGCGATTATTTTGTTCGGGATCGTCATCCCGGCGCGGCTCGGGTTGAGCTTCGAGTTTTGCGTGGCGCTCATGCTCAT
>JBDUAE010000435.1:0-2176 GCA_040004805.1 Chthoniobacterales bacterium
AGAAGCGAGATCGCGAGCGCCATCCCGAGACCAGTGCGATCCATGAAAACATGGAAGAACACGATGTTCACAATGATGGGGCCAAGCGCCATTAATCCCAGCGGAACAAAGCCCAGGAGCAGGAGCAACCCACCGATGACCTGGAGCGCGGCGATAGCTTGCAGATAACCGGTGGCGTTCATCGCCCCGATAAATTCTCCGGAGGGACCTGACATCGGCGGCATCGGAAGGAAGTGCAGGAACGCGTTCGAACCGAAGACGACAAAGAGCAACCCGAGCAGGACGCGAACGATGATGGCGGCGATTTTCATGCCGGCGAGGATAGTGGCCCGCGGCGAAATCGCAGCATTAAAAATCGCGGCAGTGCGGAGCGTTTCCGGACTGTGCATCTGCGCCGGTGTCGGCTATTTTCGCCGGTGCCTGTCGCCGCTGATCCGCGTTTCATCTCGCGGACACGCCAACCCGGGCTCGATCTTCTCCGCGCGGTCGCCATCCTGCTCGTGGTTTTTTATCATGCCGGACTCTTTGGCTTCGCGCTCCCGCACGATTGGCAACGTTTCGGCTGGATCGGGGTGGATCTTTTTTTTGTGCTCAGCGGTTACTTGATCGCGGGCCAGCTGCTCACCCCTATTCGGCGCGGCGAGCGGGTCGAGCTCGCGCGTTTCTTTGGGCGACGCAGTTTGCGCATCCTGCCGGCTTACCTCGCGGTTCTCGCGGTTTACTTTTTCCTACCCGCCTGGCGGGAATTTCCCACCATCCCGCCCGCGTGGAAATTTCTCGCCTTCGTGCAAAACCTCGGGCTGCACGGCGGCACCGCGTTTTCGCATGCGTGGTCGTTGTGTGTGGAGGCGCAATTCTATCTGGCGCTTCCTCTGGTTCTCATTTTGCTCGCGCGATGGAAACGCGGCGGGCTGCTCCTGCCGGTTGCTGTTCTTCTCGGCGGTCTGCTTCTGCGCGGCTTGATCGCGCATTACCTCACCATCGACGGAGCGATCCCGTTTCGCGGTTTCCAACCACTGATCTACTACGCCACCTGGAGCCGGCTGGATCCGCTTGTGCTCGGTGTGGCGCTGGCGGCGATTGAGGGCTTCCGCCCGGCCTGGTGGTCGTGGTTCATGCGGGCCGCGGTTTGGCTATGGCTGCCGGGTTTGGTAGCAATCGCGATCGGCTTGTGGTTAGGCGAAGGCGAACTCTCGCTCGCGCTCTGTCTCTGGCAGTTTCCCTTAATCGCGCTCGGAATGGCGCTGTTGCTCGTGTGCGCGGTCAGTCCGGCGCTGCCCTTCCAGCGGATCGAAATCCCGGGGATGGCGTTTCTCGCCAGCATCGCCTACAGCGTTTATCTCAGCCACAAACTCGCGATTCACGCGGTGCAAATTTGGAGTGGGACGCATGGGATCTTGTTGACCTCGGCGCCCGCGTTCGCGGTTCTTCTACTCGCCATCGCTCTCACGGGCATGGCCCTCTTCTTCGCGGTGGAACGTCCGTTCCTTCAGCTCCGTCGCCGCCGTCTTCCGCGGCGCGCGCCCGGGTTTGATCCCGGTCAGGCTTTGCCGCCGAAAGTCACGTGATCGTCTAGATCGAGATAATCGAACCACGTTCTCACATCTTCACGGGTGGCGCTGATGCCGCCGACTTGCTTGGTGAAGAACTCCAACGTCTCCACATCGCCATCCGGGCTGCGCTCATTGTGATACGCGCTCCACTGCTGAATTTCCCAAGCCGAGCGTTGGTGCGGCGCGTTTTCCGCGACCCAGAGCAAAATTTCGCCGTCGCCTTTTCCCTTGGCCAGCTCGGCTTTGAGCGCTTCCGCGGTCAGGCCGGTGAAGCGAAACCAATGGTGATCGATCGGGTTGTTATACTTGTATTCGCCCGCGGTCCCCGCGAGATCGGCCCGGCCTTTGTCGAGGATACGGGCGAGGGCGACGTAACCGCCGAGCCGCACGCGCGGACTGCGTGGCGGACGTTTAGTGAGGTCGGGAGCGGAATTTGAATGGGCATCCATGCTGGCAATCTAGCAGCGAGCGCGCGCCGGGCGAGGGGAGAACCTAGAGACGCGCTTTCTGTCGCAGGACAAGAGCGATTCCGCCAAGGACGGCGCTGGCCGCGCAGACGAAGCGGAGGGTGAAAGTTTCGCCTAACAAGAGCATGCCGCCGGCCGCGGCGAGGATCGGCACGC
>JBDUAE010000436.1:0-2171 GCA_040004805.1 Chthoniobacterales bacterium
AAACCCGACGCGCCCGGATGGATGCAACGTCGTGGCCTCACCTGGGTTTTTCGCATCCTGAGCGAACCGCGACGCCTCCTTTGGAGATACCTGCGTTACAATACGCTTTTTCTTTTTTATCTTGGCCAGGACACAATGAAAAAGCGAAGCCAATGACGACGTTGCCTCAAGATTCCCTTGCTGCTCCGGCGCAGGACCATGCAGCTTCCGCTGGGTGGGCCAGGACCCAGGGACGCGCTGCTAGGGTCTGCGGCTGCTGGCTTCTTTTCACGTTCGTCCTGATCTTTCCCGCGGGCCTTGTCTTGGCCGAGCCACCACAGTTCTTCAAGGGCGTGATTGTCTCTTCCCACACTTGGGGGCGGGAATGGCAGTCGCCGGAAATGGCGCAGACGCTCGATGAGTTAAAGTCGTTAGGCGCGAACAGTGTGGCGATTCATCCCTATGCGCGGATCGCGGAAGATGGGCATGTTCTCTTTCGCACGATCGATGACAATCGCTACATCACGCAGCCGCTGGATTGGGCGCATGAGCGGGGCTTGTCGGTAATGATGATTCCGCACATCGCCTACTGGGGAACGAAATTCCTCTGGCGAGGCGAGATCAATTTTGCCACGCCCGCGGAGTGGGATAATTTTTTTAACGATTACGAAACCTGGATCGTAGAAATGGCGCGGATATCCCAGGCGCACGGCGCCGCGATCTTTTGCGTGGGGCTCGAATTTTCCTACGCGGAGAAGTTTCCCGAGCGGTGGCTCAAGATCATCGCCGCGGTCCGCGCGGTCTATTACGGCAAACTGACCTACGGCGGCAACTGGAACGAATTTGAGAACATAAAATTCTGGGACGCGCTCGATTACATCGGCGTCCTCGCTTATTTCCCGCTCACGAAAACACCTAACCCGAGCCGGGCAGATATCGCAGCGGCTTGGGAGAAGCGGGCGGCCGAGCTGGAGCAGTTTTCGAAACGCAACGGCAACAAGAAGTTCATCTTTGTCGAACTCGGCTACAACGAAAGCGCGAAAGCCGCGGCCGAGCCGTGGAGCTTTAAGACCGGCGGCGAAAATGCGGCCGAGATTCAGGCGTGCTGTCTGGATGTGGCGCTCGATTTGCCGAAGACACATCCCTTCCTCGCCGGAATCTTTCTTTGGAAATGGTTTCCGGAACTCCCGTCACAAGAACAGGAAAATTTCCGCCTCCAGACGCCGGAAATGAAAGCGGTGATTGCGCGACACTGGAAACTTTAGGCACCGCGCTGCGCGTCGGCTAAACCTTCCGGCCGAATTTTTTCTCGAGCTCGAGATGGGAAATTTGAATCATGGTGGGCCGTCCGTGCGGGCAACAGTACGGCAGCTCGCACGCGAGCAGATCACGCACCAGCTTTTCGATCTCGAGCTGACCGAGCGGATCGTTCGCCTTCACCGCGTGTCGGCAAACCGTTTTCGCGATCATATCTTCGCCTAACCGCAGCGCGGAGCTGCTCTTGCTCACACTCTGCAAGTTATCGATCACTCCACGCATAAAACCGACTGGATCGGGCGCGCTCAGGAAAGTCGGCAGGCTATCAATCTTAAAGGTTTTGGGGCCGAACGGCTCGATCCCGATTCCCATTTTCTGGAGTGTGGCAAGATTGCGCTCGACCCATTCCGCGTCGCGCGGCGGCAGATCGAAAGTTTGCGGCAGCAGGAGACGCTGGGACGGAACTCCCTCCTCTTCCATCCGCCGGCGCAATTCTTCGAAGAGAATGCGTTCGTGCGCCGCGTGTTGATCGACCAGGACGAGACCGTCCGCGTTTTCCATCAGGACGTAGAGGCGATTGAGCACCCCGATGATTTTGAACTCGGAGTTCCGATGCGTTTCGGGCGCGAGATCGGAGGCGGAGCCATCGCTCTGCCAGCGCTCCGGAAAATCGATCCGGCTCGGTTCCGTTGACGAAATTTCACGCTCCGGAAATGGGAGTGTCGGAAGTTCTACCTCGACTACTGCCTCCGATAGCGCGACGGGGATCGTCAATCGGGCACCGTCATCCGGCGGCGCCCGAAATTGCTCCTGCCAATCGGCGCGTTCGCCTTCCAGAGTGGCGCGGACCGCGGCGACGATGGCTTCGCGCACCGACGCGGGATCGCGAAAACGCACTTCGCGTTTTGCGGGATGCACATTCACGTCCACCTCCG
>JBDUAE010000097.1:0-7212 GCA_040004805.1 Chthoniobacterales bacterium
CGAAAGACGAGGACGTGCACGACCCGGCGCTTTGGCGCGGCTCGATCATGTGCTCCGACGGCGAGCGCGCCGCTTTCGAGAGTTTATGTGGAGTGGGCTTGGTGGACACGTTGCGATTGCATCGGCCGGAGGCGGGAATTTTTACCTGGTGGGATTACCGGATGCTGGCGTTTCCGAAGAATCGCGGGCTGCGGATCGATGCGGTGCTGGCCAGCGAGTCGTTAGGCGCTAGAAGCACCGATGCGGGGGTCGATCGGGAGATGCGGAAGGGTAAAGAGCCGTCCGATCATGCTCCGATTTGGGCGACCTTCTCGGTTTAATTTTGCTGTGATTGGACGTTGAACGTCCCACGTCCGACGTTGGGTATTAATGAAGCGCGCGCCGCATCTTCGCGTGGCCGTTCCGCCGCCGAAGCCGCTGATGCTTTACGACGGTGATTGCCACTTCTGCTGTCGCTGGATTGAGCGCTGGCGAGAGATGACTGGCGGCCGGGTCGACTACGCGAAATCGCAGGAAGAGGGCGCGCGTTTTCCGGAGGTCCCAACCGCGGAATTTGGGAAGGCGGTTCAGTTCATCGAAACCGATGGAACGGTCTATCGCGCAGCGGAAGCAGTCTTGCGTTCCCTCACTTACGCTCGCCACTACGATTGGACGCGGTGGTGCTACGATCATGTGTCCGGTTTTGCGCCGGTCACAGAGGCGGCCTATCGATTGGTGGCGGCAAATCGGGCGTTGGCGTCCGCGTTCACCCGCTTGTTGTGGGGTGACGACGTGCGGCGGCCGAGTTTCTTCGCGGCGCGGCGTGGTTTTCTGAAGACGATTGGGCTGGTCTATCTCTTCGCTTTTATTTCGCTTTGGGTGCAGGTGGACGGGTTAATGGGCGCGCATGGGCTTTTGCCGGCGGCGGAGGTGATGAACTCGATTCGCGACGCAATCGGTGTGCAACCGGTCCGGGTACCCACGCTCTGCTGGTGGAGTACATCCGACGCAATGTTGCACGGACTTTGCCTGGCCGGAACACTGGGGGCGACGACCCTGGCACTTGGCTTGGTGCCCGTGCCGGCGTTGATGGTCTGCTTTGTCTGCTATCTATCGCTGACCATTCCTGGCGGCGTTTTCTTTAGTTATCAATGGGACATTCTCCTCCTCGAGACGGGTTTCGTGGCCATCTTTCTCGCGCCGTGGCAGTGGCGACTGCGCCGCGGAAAGGACGCGGCCGTGTCCGGAATCGGGCTGTTCCTAGCGAAGGCGCTGCTGTTTAAGATCATGTTCATGTCGGGAGTGGTGAAACTAACGAGCGGCGACCCGACTTGGTGGAATCTGACTGCGCTCGATTACCATTATTGGACGCAGCCGTTGCCGACGGTGGTGGCATGGTTTGCCGACAAGAATCCCGAGTGGCTGAAGAAGACGTGCGTGGTGGTGATGCTGTTCGTCGAGATTGTGGTGCCGTTTTTTATCTGGGCGCCGCGTCGGCTTCGGATCGTGGCGGCGTGGCTGCTGATCGGGCTACAGGTGGGAATCGCGCTCACGGGGAACTACTGCTTCTTCAACCTGATCGTGGTCGCACTCTGTCTGCTCTTGTTCGATGACGGAACCTGGGCGCCACGGCGGAAGGAAACGGCAGGTGCGCGCGGTGTTTGGTCGACGTTCATGCCCGCAGCGTTTTTGTTGGTAACGCTGCCGCTCAACCTCTTCTACCTCTACTCCGCGTTGGTGCCGGATGCGCCGTGGCCGAGGCCACTCGCGGCCTTGAACGGCGTGCTTGAACCTTTTCGCATTGCGAACGGTTACGGACTTTTTCGGGTGATGACACGGGAACGGCCGGAAATCATTTTCGAGGGTAGCGCGGACGCGTTCGATTGGTTGCCGTACGAATTCAAATGGAAACCGGGCGACGTCCAACGAGCGCCGCAGTGGAACGCTCCGCACCAGCCGCGCCTCGATTGGTCGATGTGGTTCGCGGCTCTCGGTTCACGACGGGACTACGCGGTGGCAGAGCGTATGGTTGTTGCTCTCTTGCAGAATGAGCCGGATGTCGTCGGACTCATGGAGCGGAATCCGTTCCCGAACGCGCCGCCTCGCTTTGTGCGTGCCACGGTTTACGAATATTCCTTTACCTCTTTCGCGGAGCGACAGCGCACTGGGGCTTGGTGGAAGCG
This sequence comes from Chthoniobacterales bacterium, assembly GCA_040004805.1. Taxonomy (GTDB): domain Bacteria; phylum Verrucomicrobiota; class Verrucomicrobiia; order Chthoniobacterales; family UBA10450; genus JACCTI01. Next base: position 2,163 of record JBDUAE010000097.1, read on the forward strand.
GAAAATGCGGCGGCAGTATCTGCCTGCGCTTTCGTTGCAGGATTTTCGGCACTAAGCGGGCCGCGAGTTGAGCCGACCAGATTTGTGAATATTTTCCGTAGTGCCGAAAGAGGACCAGATCGTGACGGAGGGGACCGTGACGCAGGTTTTGCCCGGGACGATGTTTCGGGTGGAGCTGCCGGGGAGCCGCACGGTTCTGGCCCACATCTCGGGGAAAATGCGGAAGCATTTCATCCGGATCGTGCCGGGCGATAAAGTGGAGGTGGAGTTGTCGCCCTATGATTTAACGAAAGCGCGAATCATTTTTCGCGAGAAATAGACGCAGGGATCGGGCGATTTCCGTTTGTAAGGTGAAGGACAAGGCGATGATTCATTGCCGAGACCGCCGGATGGGCGGATATTGTCCTGTAACCTACTAAGGAAAAAATTATCATGGCCGAAGAAAATCAATTCAAACAGGGCGCCACCGACGCAGGAACTGCGAACCCGGAAGCGCAATCGAAACTCGAGAGCAGTAAGACCCACGCGCGTCGTGCGGCCGAAGATTTAAAATCGGCGGCAACTGGAATCGCCGGCGAGTATCGAGGCAAAGCCGAACAGGCGTGGGGCAACGCCCAGGATCGGGTCCAAACGTTCCAGGAAGACGGCGAGCAATATGTGCGCGACAACCCGACGAAAGCCGTCTTTACGGCGCTCGGGATCGGGTTCGTGCTCGGGATGATTTTCCGGAAGTAGCGCCCGCATGGCTGGCGACACGATGCGGTCCCGCAATCCAGCGGGACACGCGGGATTGCTGAATAATCTGATGTCGCTGGCCAATTCCCTGGCCGGGTTCTGTGAAAGTCGGCTAAACCTTTTCGCGCGAGAGTCGAAAGGCGCTCTGCTGCATTTGGTTTTGTTGGCTGGGGCGGCTGTGGCTGCGGTGGTTCTGCTGGTTTTGGGATACATCTTCCTGATCGTGAGCGTCATCTTTGGTCTCGCTCATTACCTGGGAGTAGGGTGGATCTGGATTACTCTCGCCGCTGCTGGACTGCATCTTCTCCTCGCACTTGGCTGTGTTTTCTTTGCCCGGAGTCAACTGACCAAACCGATGTTCCGGGCAAGCGTGGCGGAATTGAAAAGGGATCGAGAATGGCTGAAAAGCGTCAATCAAACCAAGACGAACTAAGACAGGAAATCGCGCATTCCCGCGATCGTTTGGCGCGGGATTTGAGTGGTCTGCGTTACGAGCTGGATTTTCCGCAAAAATTCCGGCGCTCCTTTCAACGCAACGCCGGGCTTTGGATTTCGGCGGCAGTTTTGACTGGGGTCGTACTTACGGCTCGGACATTTTCAAAGAGAAAAGTCGTCTACGTTCGCGCTGGTAAACGGGGGGCGCGGCCCGTGGTAGAAGAGGCGCCGCGAGGGTTATTGCAGGCCGGGTTGGCAATGGGTGCTCTGAGATTTGCGGCGGTTTTATTGCGGCCGGTGGTGGTGAGTTTCGTTACGAAAAAACTCGGCGGATATGCGCGCCGGGCGGGCGAGCGCAGCGGCTGGTAAGTCGTTTGGGATTTACGCGGCTAATCTTGCCGCTTATTCCTGAAGCGGAACGAGAGCCGATCGATGACTGCCGCAGCCACTTCTTCGCCACCCACCATTTTGGGGCATGTGGATGAATACCTTGCACTGGGCCAGGAGGCCGGTGCTTCCGATATTCACCTGGGTGTAAACGCACCGCCGATCTGGCGTTTGCACGGAATCCTGCAACCAATGTGGCCCGATGCGCCTCGGTTGACGGCCGAGCAAACCCTCGCGCTGGCGGAAGGATTTCTCCCGGAAGCGCAGCGCGCGCATCTGGCGGAACGGGGCGACGCAGACTTTGCCTACGCTAACGACCGTGGTCGGTTCCGCACCAGTGTGGTCCGTCAGCGCTTAGGCGTAGACCTTGTTTTCCGTATCATCAACACCCAAGTCCGGACGATGGACGGGTTGGGGTTGCCGGAGCACCTGAAACTTCTCACCCGTTATCAAAACGGTCTGGTGCTGGTGACGGGCTCGGTCGGAAGCGGAAAATCCACTACGCTGGCGGCGCTGGTCGAACAGGTGAACATCGAACGCCGCGAACACATCATCACCCTGGAAGATCCGATTGAGTATATTTTCGAACCGAAAGGCTGCCACATCACCCAACGTGAAGTGCATACGCACACGCGCTCCTTCAGTGCCGCTTTACGGAGTGCGCTGCGCGAAGATCCGGATGTAATCATGATCGGCGAGATGCGAGATTTGGAGACAATTTCGCTCGCGATCACAGCCTCGGAGACGGGGCATTTGGTGCTCGGAACACTGCACACGGGCAATGCGTCGCGGACGCTGGATCGATTGCTGGATGTTTTCCCGGTCGACCAACAAGAGCAAATTCGGACGATGGTGAGCGAATCGCTGCGCGGAATCATTAGCCAACAATTAGTCCCACGCGCCGATGGCGTTGGCCGGGCGCTCGCTTTGGAAACGCTGACCAATACGCCAGCGGTCGCGAACGTCATTCGCGAAGCAAAAACCTACATGCTACCGGGCATCATCCAGACCGGAAAAAAGCAGGGCATGCAGTTAATGGACGACGCGTTGAGCGACCTCTTCGATCGCGGCGTGATCAGTGGCGCGGAAGCCTATGCGCGGTCCGAACAGAAGCAGATGATGCGCGAGCACGTCGGAGCCAAGGAATGAAAATTCGCCTAACGACTTCACTCCGGAATCCGCATTTCGCATTCCGCATTTCCTAGCCGTGCCTTACATCGATCAATTTTTCGAAGTGCTCGTTGCGGAAGGAGCTTCCGATTTGCACATCGGTGAAGGTCAGCCGCCGAAGATTCGGAAACATGGGGACGTGGCTTCGATTCGACCCGAAGCGGTCACGCGGGAAGAGGCGGCTTACATGCTGAGCGAGATGGCGGGGCCGGAAAATTGGGCACTGTTCGAGGAGCGCGGCGATTTGGATTTTGCCTACGAAATGGATCGTCACTCCCGTTTTCGCTGCAATTTCCTGAAGCAAGCCAACGGCTACGGCGCGGTTTTTCGGCTGATCCCGACGAAGATTGCGTCGCTCGAAAAGTTGGGCGTTCCCGCGGTGGTGAAGGAATTTGGACACCTGCGTGGCGGACTTGTCCTCGTGACCGGGCCGACCGGTTCGGGGAAATCGACGACCTTGGCCGCGCTGGTGGATTACATTAACCAGAATTTCTCCCGCCATATCGTGACGGTCGAGGAACCGATTGAGTTCGTGCATGAGAACAAGCGCAGCATTATCACGCAACGCGAAGTGCCGATTAATGCCGCGAGTTTTCCGATCGGGTTGAAAGCCGCTTTGCGTGAAGATGCTGACATCGTGCTGGTGGGTGAAATGCGCGATCTTGAGACGATTTCGCTCGCGCTCACGGCGGCTGAAACCGGTTTGCTCGTTTTCGGGACCCTGCATACGAACAACGCGCGCAAGACCGTAGATCGAATGGTGGACGTCTTTCCGGCGAACAAGCAGCAGCAGGCGCGGACGATGCTGGCTAATTCTCTGCGCGGAATTATTGCGCAGCTTTTGCTCAAGAAAGCGGATGGCAGTGGACGCGTGGCCGTGAACGAAATCCTGATCGCGAACGCCGCCGTCTCCGCCATCATCCGCGAAGGCGCGACCCAGAAATTACAGGACGTGATCGTGGCGGGAAAATCGCAAGGAATGCAATTTATGGACGACGCGATTTGGGCGTTGTTGCAACAGGGCGTGGTCTCACCGCATGAAGCGTTTATGAAGGCGATCGACAAGAATCTCTTTAAGAAGTTCCTGCCGGAGGAAGAGCAGGCGCTGGCTAATTCCGCGGGAGCGGCCCCAGACGATGAGAAACGGGCGCCGGGGAATTTCGTGAAGGCGCGGAAGTAGGGCCGGCGCGGTGTTCCTATCGGCAAGATTGACAGGCGAAACGCGGAATGGTATCCGTCGCCCGATCTCTGAACGCGTTACTCGATAGTCAGGTTCTGGTTCTTAACCGCCTCTGGCAGGCGGTGAATGTTTGCTCGGCGCGTCGTGCGTTTACGCTGCTTTATCAAGGGCACGCGCAGGTCGTTTCCTCCGATCCGCAGAATAATTTTCTCACGCACGATTTCGCGAGCTGGCGGGATTTTTCCACGGCCGCGCCGGAGCCGGAAATGGTGACAACGATCTCGTGGAGAATCCGAGTGCCGCGCGTAATCGTCTTGCTGCTCTTCGATCGCCTGCCGAAAAAGGAGGTAAAATTTACCCGACACAACGTCTTCGAGCGGGATAAAAATACGTGTCAATATTGCGGTAAGATTTTCGATCGGAGCGAACTAAATCTCGATCACGTTCTGCCGCGTGATAAAGGCGGCCTAACGACTTGGGAAAATGTCGTCTGTTCCTGCATTCCGTGTAATACGCGGAAGGGAAACCGGCTCGCGCACGAGGCGCAGATGGCGCTGATCCGGAAACCGAAGCGACCAAAGTGGCGGCCATTTGTGCATGTCACGTTTTCTTCGCAGCAGCACGAGAGTTGGCGGCATTTCGTCGATCTGGCCTACTGGAATGTCGAGTTAAGCGATTGATGTTGGGAGCGCGCCCGCCTCGCCAATACGAGCCCGCGCGCTGTCATCCTGAGCCGCGTAGACGGTCGAAGGATCTCGCAAGCGGTGATCGACTTTCCGGCATCGGTTGTCGCGGTCGGCAGCGATGCGTTCGACGTTTCCCGTAGAAAGCGTGCCGTGACTTACTTCGGGGAGATCCCTCGTCGTCTGCGCGACTCAGGATGACAGCTACCGCATGGTCGTGATTGGTGGACGACTTTGTGGCTGGAGCGCGTTCAGAATCGGTTGCGGATAGACTCCTAGCACGATGATGCCGCCGATGAGCGCGATCATGGTGATGCGTGAGAGACCGCTCAATGGAATCGCTCCTGCGGTCTCCGATTTTTCCCAGTACATCGCGCGCACGACTTTAAGGTAATAGTAGAATCCGCACGCGACGGTAACGACTCCGATGACAATCAATGTCGTCTGATGCTGGCGGATG
>JBDUAE010000098.1:0-7208 GCA_040004805.1 Chthoniobacterales bacterium
GCGCAATCTTGATTAGCGCGCCGGGCACCGCTGCGATCGCGCGCGTTTTGATTTCTTCGAGCGACTCCATCGTGCGATTAGGCCGAACGCTAAAGGATCGACAGCGGATGGGCGAACATTTCCTTTTTTCACTCTCTCTCTGACAAACTAACGCAACCAGTTCAGCAAATTACGACGTATAAAAGAGATGGAACTCTTCGGGATCAAATTCGTCGGCATCAATCCCGAGAACGGGCAAAAACTGTTGCTCACCGTCTGCGCTTTCATCGCCCTCTTCCTCCTCCGAGCCCTTCTGCGTTGGCTGACCAATCTGATCCTCGGGGGCAATCCGCAAAGCCGCGGGCGCTTCTGGACGCGCCAGGGAATCACGCTTTTTACCTCACTCGTTCTCACGCTGACGGTTCTTTCGATTTGGTTTGATGATCCGACGCGCCTAACGACCGCGCTCGGTTTAGTCACGGCCGGTCTGGCTTTCGCGTTGCAGAAAGTCATCACCTCGTTCGCTGGCTACTTCGTCATCCTGCGCGGGAATAACTTCAGCGTCGGCGATCGCATCAGCATGGGTGGCGTGCGCGGCGATGTGATCGCGCTCGGCTTTATCCAGACGACGATCATGGAAATGGGCCAACCGCCCGCGGTGCAAGGCGCCGATCCCGCGGTCTGGGTGAGAAGCCGGCAGTTTACCGGCCGCATCGTCACGGTGGCGAACGCGAAAATTTTCGACGAACCGATCTACAATTACACGCGCGATTTCCCCTACATCTGGGATGAAATTGTGGTGCCGATTTCTTATACCGACGATCGGCAACGCGCCGAAGAAGTTCTCCTCGAAGCGGCGCACAAACATGCGTTGAATGCGGCGAGCGTCGATTCCCACGAAACCGAGCGCCTGAAGCGCATCTACGGCGTCGAGCGGATCGATCTCGATCCTACCGTGTTTTATCGCATCACCGACAACTGGCTTGAGCTGACCGTGCGTTTCGTGGCAAACGCCTACGGCATCCGCACGCTGAAGGACAAAATGAGCCGCGACATTTTGAAAGCGCTCGACGCCGCCGGGATCGGCATCGCCTCCGCCACCTACGATATCGTCGGTCTGCCGCCGATTCGAATCGAGCAGACGCCGATCGCGAATTCCTAAGCTCTTTTGGAGCTTAAGTTTTGCAAGAACGAGGCGACGGCTGCGTCCCGGGTAGGGTGGGCGTCTCGCCCGCCGGTTTTGGCGTCTCGCCGAAACGAACTTTCTTCTGTCTTAGGAGGCCGCGAGGCAGGATGCCTCGCTCGGCGGGCGAGACGCCCACCCTACCCGGGATTTTCGCCCACCGCCACGGGCGCCGTCACTTCTACCGCGCCTAACGCAGCGATCACTTCCTTGCCGCGCACAGTAAGATCGCTCAGGAATTGAAACTGATCGCGCGCATCGAACGGATAACCCTTCAACCGATAGTGCGTCCCCCACGGCTTCTCGTGAACGATGACGAAGACCGGCCGCGCCAGTTGCAGGAAAGCGCTCGTGAGAGCGACGTCCCGTAAAGCCAGACGCACCCGCGCGGCATCGTGCGCCGGCTCGAGATAAAAATCGGCCACGCACATCAAGGTCAGATTGCCATCGTTCGAGTTATAAATATTCGTGTCCCAAAGTTTCAAATGAGGCACGGTCACGATCGTATCGTCCGCGGTGCGCAGGCGGAACGAACGCGAACCAACCGAGCACACCTCGCCGTAGGCATCGTTCACTTTCACCCAATCGCCCGGGCGATACGGTCGTTCCCAAACTGCGACCACGCCGGCGACCACGCTGCTGACCAGATCTTTGAAGGCGAAGCCGAGCGCGACGCTGGCTGCGCCGAAGATGACGAGAAAATTTTGCGTCGTGAAATTAAAGATGAGCGGCAGGATCCAGCAGATTGATACTGCGAGCAGGAGCAGACGCAGCACCGGCACCACGCCGAGGATGAAGAGCCGGGCGCGGCTTGGACCGCGTTCGGCCAGGAAGGGCGCGATGCGTTCGATCAATAGAATGAGCAACCAAGTGGCCGCGACCACGGATAAGATCTCGAGGAAGCTGATGTCCTGAAAATTACGCAGGAGCTTGGCCGCTTGTTGCTGGCCCTTGCCGGCGGTGGTGGCATCGATCGCGAGGAGCATCGTCATTGTTAGAGCGCGTCCAGTGGAAAACCGGCATGCAGCAAAGACTCGCGCGCCGCGGGGTAACCGGCGCTGCGCACGCGATACTCGCCCTCTTCGCGGACGACGAAGCCTTCTTCTTCGAGTCGATGCAAAGCCGCAAATGCATCCAGGGAAGGCAACACTTTGCGCAGCAGATCAAGCGAGAGCCGCCCATGTAAGAGCAACGCCTGCAAAACAAAAAGCGCGACGCTGTGACTGTTGCCCGAAAACTTTGGCAACCCGACATCGGCCAGCGGTTTCATCCAAATGCAGGAGCGCGAATTTTTCTCCGCAAGCTTCGCCTCGCTCGCGTCGTCCGGGCCGGTCCGCATGCTTTGCCGCCAGAGTTGCCAGGCGACCCAGGGGATGCCACGGCTGACGGCGGCGAGACTTTTTAGATAATCGTTCGCGCTGGCCGTGGCCGCGTCTGTTTTGGAAAGAATCCGCTGACCGTTATCGGAGCGGCGGAAAACGACATCGTTTTTCTCGCTTCGATCCGCCAACTCGTGGAACCAGCGCCCCAACCGCTCGCCATCGAACGCTGCCGGCGTCAACGGCGCTGGCAGACGCGCGCTGGCGTCGGCTACTTCGCTCAGCCAGAGCCAGGCCCAACTATTGCAACCGACGACGCAATGCCGCTCGATCGAATCGAGCCGCATCAGGAGTTCGCGCACTAATTGCAAACCATGATGATGCCGCAGCACCCAACGTTCCAGGCGTGGGATGACCAATGGCCGATCGCCTTTCATCTCCGGCAGGCAACGCAAATCGGCCCGGAGAATTTCCTCCGCGGTCGGCTCCGGCGCGACTTCGAAACCGTTTTGCTCGGCCCATTTTTCGACAATACCGAACTCTTCGCAGGGCGGTAGAACGATCGTAGTGACCCAACGTTTCGGCTGCGTGGTGCCGAGCCATTCCGTCAGGTTTGACTGCAAGATATCCACCAGCGGTCCGACATCCGGTCGTGCTGCGACTTCATCGAGAATTTCGTCGCCCGCGGTTTTGAGATCGTCCGGTCTAGACTCCTCGGCTTCGGTCGGCCGAAAGGCCCGCCAAAACCGGACGAACTTGCGGCGGACCGTTTCTCGGGCCGGCGCGTTTGGCACCTTGTATTCCGAGAGCGGCTTAAACGCGCTGAGTGGTTCCGGTTTATCCATCCCTTTTCGAGCTCTGGCCTTGGACGCGAGCCAGACCTACGCGCGGACTCTACGCGAGACCATCGGCTAACGCTGCAAAATTGGCGGGTGGAAGAGATCGGGATTGGCGGGCGGAATCAGATCGTGCGCACCGAATTCCGGCACTGGGAATTCGCTCGGTCGCGTCGAATCGAGATGATCGGCTTTGTCCGTGCCGGTTAATTTTTGCCCTTCGATCTTGCGCTGCAATTCCATGAAGGCGTGCAGCAAAGCCTCGGGTCGGGGCGGGCATCCGGGAATGTAAACGTCCACCGGGATGAACCGATCCACGCCTTTCAACACGTTGTAGCCTTGCTTGAAGGGGCCGCCGGAAATGGCGCAGGCGCCCATCGAAATCACGTATTTCGGGTCGGGCATCTGATTGTAGAGACGGACGATTTGCGGAGCCATTTTCTTGGTCACGGTCCCGGCCACGATCATGAGGTCCGCCTGTCGCGGCGACGGTCGGAAAACTTCGCCGCCGAAACGGGCCAGATCATATTTCGAGGCCGCGGTCGCGATCATTTCGATTGCGCAACAGGCGAGGCCGAACTGAAGCGGCCAGATCGAATTCTTGCGGCCCCAGTTATAAAGTTCCTGCGTCGAAGTCACCCACACGCCCTGCTTTTGCAGTTCGCTGCGGAGGCCCTCATCGACGGTGGCGCTCATCGCACGCGTGCCCAATCGAGGCACCCTTTACTCCAGGCCCAGACCAATCCTTCCAGCAACAACAGGAGAAAAACGAGCATGGCCACGAACGCTCCCACTGGCAGCCCGGTGAAGGCCACTGCAAATGGCACCAGAAAGATCGCCTCGACGTCGAAGACCAGGAAAATCACGCAGTAGAGATAATACTGCGATTGAAACTGGACACGCGCTTCGCCTAACGACTCGACGCCGCATTCGTAGGTGGCGTTTTTTCGCGGACCCGGACGCGGCGGTTGGAGGAAACGCCGCCACAGCCACGCCAGCGCGAGCGGCCCGAGCGGGAAAACCAGAGCCACCCCGCAGAGGATGACGAGGAAGAAATAAGGAGTCGGCGCCACGCGTAAACTATACCACGCCCTGATCCATCATCGCGTTCGCCACCTTGCGGAAGCCCGCGATGTTGGCGCCGTTGACGTAATTGCCCGGGGTCCCGAATTGTTCCGCGGTCGCGCGACAGGTGCGATGAATTGCCTGCATGATGCTTTGCAATTTCCCGTCCACTTCTTCGCGCGTCCACGACATGCGCATGCTGTTCTGCGCCATCTCCAGACCGGACGTGGCCACGCCGCCCGCGTTCGCCGCTTTGCCCGGTCCAAAGAGAATTCCCGCGTCCACGAACTGCTCGATCCCCGCGATATTCGTCGGCATGTTCGCACCTTCCGAGACGACGTAGACGCCGTTGCGGAGCAGATTTCTCGCATCCGTTCCGCTGATTTCATTTTGCGTCGCGCTCGGGAACGCACAATCCGCCGGATGATTCCAGAGCGGGTTATAATCCAGCGGCGGATCAGTTACGTCCGCAGAGTAAACGGCTTCGGGATACTTTTCGGCATACTCCGAAATCCGGCCGCGGCGCACGTTTTTCAGGTCCATGATGAACGCGAGTTTCTCTTTCGTGATCCCGCTTTCGTCGAAGATGTAGCCGCCGGAATCGGAAAGCGTGACCGGCTTCGCCCCAAGGTCGATGAGCTTCTCGACCGTGTACTGCGCCACATTCCCGCTGCCCGAGACGAGACAAACCTTGTCGGCTAAATTTTCGTTCCGCGTCTTCAACATCTCCGCCGCGAAATAGACAGAACCGTACCCCGTCGCCTCCGGCCGAATCAGCGAGCCGCCCCACGTCAATCCCTTTCCCGTGAGCACGCCGGTAAATTCATTTCGGAGCTTCTTGTACATGCCGAAGAGAAAACCAATTTCGCGGCCGCCGACGCCGATATCGCCCGCGGGGACATCGCGATACGGTCCGATGTGGCGCGAGAGTTCCGCCATGAAAGCCTGGCAAAAACGCATCACTTCCATATCGCTTTTGCCCTTAGGATCGAAATCGGAGCCGCCTTTGCCGCCGCCCATCGGTAAAGTGGTGAGCGCATTTTTGAAGACTTGCTCGAAGGCGAGAAATTTTAGAATCCCGAGATTAACCGACGGATGGAAACGCAGCCCGCCCTTGTATGGCCCGATCGCGCTGCTCATGCCGATGCGGTATCCACGATTCACCTGCACCTCGCCCGCGTCATCCACCCAAGGCACGCGAAACATGATGACGCGCTCCGGTTCCACCATCCGCTCCAGAATTTTCGCTTTTCGATATTCCGGGTAGCGATCGAGGATGAGCGCGAGCGATTGCGCCACTTCGTAGACCGCCTGGTGGAATTCCGGTTCAGCCGGATTCTTCGCCTTGGTTTCTGCGATTAATTCTGCGACGTAATCTTGCACGGAGCGAAAATTTTCACGGGCGCGTTTCTGTCTCGGGCCGCCTTCGGCCCGGTAGATATGTCTGGAGCGGTCGCGAAACAGAAGCACAAAATTTCAGGGCGACCGCGTCATTTCAGATTCGGGCCTTGATAAAAAAATCGCCGGTCGCTTTTCTTGCGGGCGTGGCCGGTTCTCTCGACCAGATTTTTGTGCTCGCGAAGCAATGGGTGCTCTCGCTTTTCTCCGGTGCGCCGGAGTGGGTGACGCCGCTCGTGTCCAGCCTGCTGAATATTTCCGCCATGCTCGCGGTTTTCCTGGCGCTCTTCGCGCTCATGTCGGTAATGGAGCGGAAAATTCTCGCGCGCATCCAGAATCGTTACGGCCCGAATCGGGTCGGGCCTTACGGACTTTTCCAGCCCGTGGCCGATGGAATAAAGCTCCTGATCAAGGAAGACATCGTGCCGCTGCGCGCCGATAAAGTGGTGCACTTCCTCGCGCCCATCATGGTCGCCGCGCCTACCATTCTCGCGCTCGCCGTCATTCCTTACGGACGCAACATGACACCGTTCGCGATCGACGGAGGCATCCTGTTTTTCTTCGCTGTCGGCTCCGCCACCGAGCTGGCGGTTTTCATGGCAGGGTGGGGGAGCAATAATAAATTTTCCATGCTCGGAGCGATGCGCGCGATCGCGCAGATGGTGAGCTACGAACTGCCGCTCCTCCTCACGGTCTTGCCGGTTGTGCTCGTGGTCGGCTCGCTTTCTCCGGACGCGATTGTTGGCGCGCAAGATGGCTACGTTTTCGGTTTCATCCCGCGCTGGTTCGTGCTCACACCGTGGGGCGCAGCTGCTTTTCTGCTCTTCTTCATTTCGGGTTTGGTGGAGTCAAACCGGACGCCATTTGACGTCCCGGAAGGCGAATCGGAAATCGTCGCCGGACACATGACCGAATATTCCGGCTTCAAATACGCGACCTTCTTCCTAGCCGAGTATTTCGGAATGTTCGCGATCGCCGGGCTGGCGATCACGCTCTTCCTCGGCGGCTGGCACGCGCCGTTGCCGTTCCTCGAGTTTCTCCCCTCGTGGTTTTGGTTCTTCGCCAAGCTGAGCGCGTTGCTCTTCGTCTTCGTCTGGCTGCGTGGGACGCTGCCGCGCATGCGCGTGGATCATGTCATGAATTTCGCCTGGCGTTTCATGTTGCCGATGGCCTTTATCTGCCTGCTCGCGGCCGCGGTCTGGCATTATCAGGCGCGCGGATTCGCTGCCTGGATCTGGTCGTTAGGCATCGTCGCTGTCGCCTATTTTGTTTTGTCGCGGATTCTCGAGACCGGCCGGAAATTCGCCCCGCGCACTTATCGTTTCGCCGAATGAGCGCCGCCGCCTTTTTTGTCATCGCGATTCTGACGCTGGCCGGCGCGCTCGCCGCGGCCACGTTGCCGAAGCTCATTCACTCGGCGCTTTGTCT
>JBDUAE010000437.1:0-2161 GCA_040004805.1 Chthoniobacterales bacterium
GTATTCGCGCCCAGCCGCGCAATCGTGAGGTCGGCAAACGTCAGCTCGGTGCGCGATTCTACCCCCGTCCGCACCGCCGTCCCTGGAACCACTTCATCGTTCACCGCCGCCGGCCGCGCCGCAGCCTCGCCCGGGAGAATCTTCACGTCGCGAATCACTTGGGTAACGCGCCCTTTCTGCAAAGGAGCGGCCGGACCCGCGGGAATCATCAGGCCGGAAAATACGCCCGCCAAGGCCACGGCCCGCAGACGGGAAGAAAAGATCGCAAAATTCATTCCTCGGACTATGCGCAACGCGTCCCCAGAAAGGGACATTTATTTTCCGCACCGAGCGGAGGAGCCCTACGGCTTTTTCGGAGCGGCGCTCGCACGAGGCTTAGGAGTCGTGCTCGGCGGAAGGAGATTTACCAAGGTTCCCCGACCGAAAATCATCAAATTTGTGGGCACAAAATGCGGATCGCTCTGCTGCTTTTGAATCGCCTGCAAGATCGCAGTGCGGCTCGCCAGCGGCGCAAAACCGGAGTTCATCAACAGGGACGTTTTGTAGAGCTGCTCGATCGCGAAATAAACCGGCTCCGCCAAGCCCTTGGCCGACGGCCCGGTGATGAGCAACTGCCCCGGAGTCAGCACCACCGATTCGCCCAACTGGCTGGTGTAAACCCGTGCCTCGCCCTCGAGCACCAAAATTTTCACGTAGGCCGCTCCGTTTCGCTCGATCAAACCCGTCCCGCCGCGTCCCGCGACATTGATCGAGCCGGTCGTGATCTTTACCGACGCCCCGCCACCCCGCGTTTCGAAAAGCATCAAGCCTTCGAGGAGTTCCAAGGTCCGCGCGTGGTCGGTGATTTTGAGCGACGACTTATCGCCCAGGCGCGCCACACCGGAGCCCGGCAGAGTCAATTCCACCCGTCCTTTCCCATCCGTGCGCACGATCGCGCCGTCGGCTAAAAGATCGCCCGCCTTTGCGGCGTGCGCGCCGCCAGGTGTCTCCAGTTTCACACCTGGCCAGACCCGATTCACCCGCGCGCCTGCCGTCTCTGCAGCGTGCAGCGCCGGGATTCCTCCGAGCGCTCCCGCTGCCGCTGCCCAAAGGAGCACCCGAGCGACTGCGGTCCGTCCCAGCCGTCTCACCATCCTAGAAGCGAACGTTTACCGACAACGCCCCGCCGATGTTGAAGACATCATACTCGAACACATCCCGGTTCGAGGCATTCGTCGCATAAGTGGTGTTCGCGCTCACGCTCAACCACTTGTTAAACCGAAAATTCGCGCCCAGCCCGAAGATGCCGCTCACGTCCGTCCGGTTCGAGTCGACATAATCGCGCACCGCCACCCGGGCCACCGCATTCATCGTCAGATCCCGCGTCAGATTCACCGAATAGCCGACAAACGCGCTGTAATCATTCCGCGCCGGTGGGCTCGGCGACGCCGCCACGCTAAAGCTCACATCTCCTCCCACCGAAATCTGCTGCGCCCGCCCGATCCGGAACGGCAACTCCGCCCCGAAATTCAGCGAGTGATTCGTGAAAAATTCGTCATTCAGATCATCCGACGAGAGCCGGTTAAAATCGTAGTCCGCCCGCAGCAGCAGATTGTGCAAACGCGGCAGCGTGTAAACCAGACCCGCCCGCAGATCGAAACTCGCAAAGTTTAGTTCCCGGAAGTTGTCGTAATAAAAAAACTGCTGCGACAAGCCGAAGTTTGCGTAGAGCGTCTTCGAAATTCGCGGCGCATACGTCAGTCCTAGCGCCGGCGAGAAAAGCCCGTCGCCCTGCTCGCCACTGCGCACCAGCGCCACATTCGACGTGTAGGAAAACGGCGCCGCCGCGAAAAACGTCCACGCCTGGTAATTCTCCTCCCGCTTCAGGATCGCCTGCTCGCCCAGGTCCGGATCGTTCGGGCTCGCCACCGCATGCGAAGAATCCGTCCCCGTCGCGTCAATCGACGGATCCTCCCGTAACTCCGCCGTCGTCCGGACCAGATCCGCCCGATCCTGCGCCGACCCGGGATTCTGCGCCGCCGCCGGCCGAGCCAAGCTCAATCCCAAAACGGACAGACCTGCCAGCAGGACCAGGCGACGCGAACGCCACGGAAAAGAAAAAGCACACATGCGAGCGAACAGTTCTGCCCATCGCGGACAATCCCGTCAAGCAGAAGCGCGC
>JBDUAE010000099.1:0-7169 GCA_040004805.1 Chthoniobacterales bacterium
GCGCCCACCTTTTCGCGCACCTACTCGCGGCCGGAGCTGGTCTGGGAAATAGCCGACATGATGAGCGACAACGCAGCGCGCACCCTCTCTTTCGGGATCAACTCCGCCCTGCGCTTTGATTTTCCCGTCGCCTGCAAAACGGGGACGAGCACCGATTTCCGCGACAACTGGACCATCGGTTTTACGCCGGAGTTTTCTGTCGGCGTCTGGGTGGGAAATTTCGACGGGACGCCGATGCACGAAGTCTCGGGCGTCACCGGCGCCGGCCCGATCTTGCACGGCATTTTCGAGCATTTGCACGCCGTCCGCGGCACCACCTGGTACCGGACGCCACCACAGATTGTCGAGCGGAAGGTCCATCCGCTCACCGGCAAAGTGCTCGAGGAAAATGATGCGCGTGGCGTCGTGGAAAAATTCGCCGCCGGAAATATCCCGCCACCGGAGAAAGCCAGCGATTACGATGCAGATGGGAATGTGAAACTGGGAGCGGAGTACTCCGATTGGCTGGCGAGCGCCGAAAATTCCTTTCGCCAAACAACCGTTGCGGCGGACGACAAGGCCGCGCTGCAGATTACTTCGCCGCTGCCGGATAGTGTTTACCTGATCGATCCCGATGTCCAATCCAGTGCACGAATTCCTCTCGCTACGGCCAACCCCGGACCGCTAATCTGGGAGAGCAAATCACTCCGCTGTAGGTCGGCTGATGGCTCCTCGTTTGCCGAAGCGAAGGAAGGCGAACACCACATCCGGGTGACCGACCCGGCTACCGGTCGGCACTCCGAGGTAAGGATCTCCGTCCGCGCGCTCTGATGCTGTCGTTAGACCCGCGATCGATGATCGAAGGGTTGCATGCTCCGGGGTGGTCCCAGAATTTCTCGCAGGACGATCGCATCTCGCAAACCCTGTGGGGTCGCGAGCCGCGCCGCCAGCGGCGTGATCGTCGCATCTAATCTAGCCGACACTTCGGCCAGACCCATTTCCTGGACTTCGAATTCCGGCGCCAGCACAGGACGACGAACCGACGCGGAAACGACGCCCGCCGGTGCAGGTAACGACGAAACCGATGGTGACAGCGGCACAACCGTCGGCAACGGCGGCGGCGAAGCAAGCCGGCGAGTGGTAGCGCGTGGGACGGGAAAAGGATCCACGGGAAGAAACTTCCGCTGCGCAGTCGCGGGCTTGGGCGGAATTGTGGCAGGCTGCACCCGAGGCGGCGGCGTATTCGCACTCGGCACGCCCAGAGCGTCGAGAAATTTGCGAACGCGTTCCTCCTCGGATTGAGGCGCGGCGCGCGGAGGAGCTGGCGTCACCGAAGGCGCGGGCCCGGAAGCGGGATTGCGCTTGGCCGCCTCGGCGTTGCGCTTATCCTCCACCGCTTGCGCAAACCAGCGCACCAACCCGATCACTGCGACGAGGACGACGAAGATGGTCGTTTCCATTTTCCGCGCGCGGCTAGGTCGGGTCCGTGGAGGATTTCTTGTCGCCCTTCGCGATCGATTCACGCATGGAAGTGTCGGCTTCCACGTTTTTCATGCGCACGTAATCCATAATCCCGAGATTACCGGAGCGAAATGCGTCGGCCATGGCTTGCGGGACTTGAGCTTCGGCTTCCACCACTTTCGCGCGTTGTTCCTGCGTTCGAGCCCGCATTTCCTGCTCGACTGCGACCGCGGCCGCACGCCGCACTTCGGCTTTGGCCTGCGCCACGCGTTTATCGGCGTCGGCTTGTTCCGCCTGAAGTTTGGCGCCGATGTTTTCACCCACATCGACGTCTGCAATATCGATCGAGAGAATCTCGAACGCGGTTCCGCTATCGAGTCCTTTGGCCAGCACCGTCTTCGAGATGCGGTCGGGATTCTCCAGCACTTCCTTATACGAAGGCGCCGAACCGATGGAGCTGACGATGCCTTCCCCGACGCGAGCAATGATGGTTTCTTCGGTAGCGCCGCCGACGAAGCGGTCCAGATGCGATCGCACGGTGACGCGCGCCTTCACCTTTACCCCGATGCCGTCCTGCGCGACGCCGTCAATCGTCGATCGGCCCATCGCCGGATTCGGGCAATCGATGACCTTGGGATTGATGCTGGTGCGGACGGCTTCGAGCACGGTCTTGCCGGTCCCCTTCGTGGCGAGATCGATGGCGCAAGCGCGGTTGAATTCCAACGGGATTCCGGCCTTATCGGCCGCGATTAACGCCAGAATAACGTGCCCGACATCGCCGCCGGCGAGGTAGTGCGCCTCGAGCGGTTCGGGTGCAATCGGGAGGCCGGCCTTCACGGCCGTGATGCGGCTATCCACGATCAAACCCACCGGCACTTTGCGCAGGCTCATGCCGAACATTTTGAAGAGACCGATCGGGGCGTTCGCGAGGCGGGCTCGCAGCCAGAAGTTAAAGAACCGGAAGACGATGAGAAAAAGAATGAAGCCGCCGAGGATTAAGACGCCGGCAACAATCAGTGGGATGGATTCCATAGAATCCTAAACTAAAGGGGCATGCCTCTCCCGAAAAGGCTAATCGTGGAAACAGCCGACAACACGATCGGAGCCGCGACCAACATCGCCTGCGAGACTACGCAGCCGATCTTCCACTTCGTCCCGATCAGTCGTTCGAAACCGAAGCGGTCGTAACGCTCGACGGTTGGCCGTCGGCAGAATCCGGCGGTAATGCTGCACCGGAATTCGATTTCGCCAGTCCCACATCGGAAGCGTTGATCGAACCGCCGGCATTCACGTCCGCCCGGAAATTACTCGCCGAAACGGGTAGGCCTGATTGCGATTTGATGAACGCAATATCCGACGATGTGACCGAGCCGTTCCCATTGGCGTCACCCACCAGGACGCCCATCCGCGCAGCGACATCGTTGGTGTTCGTTCCGTCATTCACGCCGAGCAAGGTGACGGTGATGTACTGATTATTGGTCACGCCCGTTAGATCCACAGCGACCACATTGGTCGACATCGAAGATGGAGTGACAGTGCTCGCGACCCCCGAAGTGACAGCCGCGCCACTGAAAGTGACAGCCGCCGGGAAGGTGAAAATTACTTTGTAGACGCCACCACTCCGGCTCTCCACTCCCGGCAGACCCGAGAGCGGCAGGTTGATGTCGAAATCGCCCGCGGCGCCGTGCGTCTTCCGCGAGACCACACTGGTCGCCTGCACCGGGAAGTTATTGGTCCAGAAAGCGGGTTGGCCGGTTCCGACGCCTTTACGGATGACAAAACCAGTGCTCGCAAGAATGATTTCGTTGCCGCGATCGTTCACGGTATCGCCCATTAATCGCCATGGTCCGTTTGTGGCCGAAGCGCTTTGTACGTAGACGGCGCTAGGAGATTTGTCGTATCCCGCTTGGGCGTTGTTGAAGAGCAAAAGCTGATCGTTCGCGGTGAAGGATCCGTCGGACATCTTCAAGCCGGTCGCGTTCAGCGAAACGTCGAGCGGTCGGAGCAATCCCACCGGATTGTCCTGCTGCGTGCTAGCACTGGTGACGAGAGGAACGGTTACCTTTTTCGTGATCACACCGCCGAGGGTGACCAGCGGCAGAGTGGGCGCACCGTTCAGATTCCGAACCACGAAATGACTATCCGGCAGAAGCGCGTCGTCGCCGCGGTCAGCCGTGTTATTTCCCACAGCACGCCATCCGACGTTCCCCGAGGTGCCGTCGACGTTATTGCTGAAGAAATAGGTGAGATAAGGCAGGTTGATGCCCGCAGCCGAGACATCGGGAACGCGGACTTGCGTCTTGTATTGCGCACTGGAAGTCGTCGGCGTGAAGGAAACGTTTTGATCGGTCGTGGGAAACGCGGTGGCGAGGGTCCAGTTCGGAATCACCGAGACCTGAGCGTTTGCCGGGATACCGGTGAGGGTGTCGGCGCCGAGTTGGACCGTGAGAGAGTTGGTGGTATTCCCCGTGATCGCGTAGGTGTGACCCTCCTTCGGGTTTGCACTCGTGGCTGGCCCGACCAGCGCATAATAATGATTCGGTTGCGAGCCCGCGGCGTAGACGAATTGACTGCCAATCCAGGGATTGCCGGCGACGGTAATCGTCGTGCCCGAAGCCGACGAAATCCCACCCACAAATGCGGGCGGCCGAACGAACGGCAACGAAATGAACGAGTCCGAATTCCCGAGCAAGCTCGTGGTCGTAAAGCCGACCGGGTCCGTGGTCACGGATTGGGCATGCAGCGAGATTGTGGCCAAGCAAGAGAAGAAGAAGGCGAAGGAACGTTTCATAAGATGAATCGGTGCAATGCAAGTATTATCGGCCGAAATGACCTTAGCGAGACATTTTCCACGAAAACTTGAGACTTGCTTCCTCACACGAGCCAGAACGGTGCCACGGAACACCTTTCTGGTGCGGAATGATTTTGAGCGTGATGAAATTCTCGCGTATCCACGGTTTCAAGACTTCGCAGAACCTCTTCGACGGGATAGTCGAAGCCGAAAAACAAACTGCCGACGAAAGCGCGACCGAATTAGCGGCTGGTCGCAGCTCCCTTCGGCGCCAGCCAAATCTCCGCGCCTTCACGCGCGGCTTCCACGTCGAGCGCTTTTCCGCTTTCCACCACAAGCAGGCGAGCGCCTTCCAGCATTTCGTCAATCTTCTCGTCGTCGTGCGCGGGGTCGTGATGAAACAGAATGAGCTTTTTCACTTCCGCCTCCAACGCAAGAGAGACGACGCGGCTGAGCGAGCCGTGCCCCCAGCCGATGTGCTCATTGTATTCGGCGTCGGTGTACTGCGCGTCGATGATGAGGACATCGATGCCGCGGAGGAATTCGGCCAGTTTGGAACGCTCCGCTTTGGCAAAGGCGCGGGCGTCGCCCATGCTCGCTTCATCGCGTCCGGCGAGATGGAGTTTAAGGAGTTCGAAGGGCTCGTTGTCGGGGAAATAGGCAACAACGCCAGCGGTCGTATGCAGGCGATAGCCGGCACAAATCCCGGGATGGTTCGCAAATTTTGCCTGGACCTGAACGCGGCCGATGGAGAACTCCATTTGCTTGAGCTCCTCAATCAACATGTTGCTCGGGAGATCGCGCAGGCTCACCGGAAAGACAGGTGTTTCCATCTGTCCCGCGAGAATCGCGGCGAGGCCGGCCCGCGCGCCTTCATAACCAAGGATGCGGATTTGGTTTTTCTGGTTGTAAACGGGCAGGAAGAACGGAAGGCCCTGGATGTGGTCCCAATGCGTGTGCGTGAGAAGCAGGGTGAGCTTGATCGGCTGCTGGCCGTATTCTTTCTCGAGTTCGTTGCCGAGACCGCGGATGCCGGTGCCGGCATCCAGGATGATTAATTCGCCATCTGCCCGAATTTCGACGCAACTGGTATTGCCGCCGTAACGCACCGTAGAGGGGCCGGGCACGGGAATGGAGCCGCGCACGCCCCAGAGTTTAATTCGGGTGGCGGGCGAGTGAAAGGCGACAGAGTTCTCCGCCGAGTGGGGAACGTGCGGGCGATCGGGCAGAATGCGATCGATCGCGGCGGAGAGGGATTCCCATGAGACGGGCTTGACCAAATAGTCGTCGGCCCCCGATTTCAGAGCGCTGTCGCGATCGACTCCGTAATCGCGACCGGAGATGACAATGATTTTGGTGCGCTGGAGTTGGGTGCGCAGGCTACGACAAACCTGGAAGCCGTTGGCCTTCGGCATCAGCAGATCGCACAACACCACATCCGGCCGGTGTTGTAAGGCAAGTTCGATTCCGGCTTCCCCGTCGCCTGCTTGCAGGACGGTCCATGCCTCGCGCACAAAAAGTTCGCAGGTGGCCTGACGCGCTTCATCGTCGTCTTCAATCAGGAGTATCGAGGGCATGCTGGGTAAATTTTTGCGGCGAGGGTAATCTATAGCCAATCTTAGGCCAAGGGCGTTCCGATCGGCAGAATGGGTTTCTTTTTCAGCGATGCTCGCCCGCCGAATTGGGCGGAAGCAGCTAGAGAAGACTCGAGCCGAACGCGCCGGCCACGCCCCGCTTCCAGCGCAGCTCCGGCTCTAGATTGATCTCTTCGGGCCGCACGTCAAAGCCGACCGCGCGCAGCAAATAGGAGACGCCTTCGCGGCTTTCCATCGTCTCCTTCAAGCTGCGGGCGAAGAGCTCGATATATTCTTTGTAGGATTCGAGTTCCAATTTCCCCTCGACGAAATGTTCCGCGAGCGCTTCGTCGTGAAAATCGATCAATTCGATCAGGGCGCGGCGCAATTTCAGCCGCATCTCGGGATCGACCACCACCTTGAACGGCGTCGCGCCCGGATTGGGGAGCGCGAGTTCCTTCTTCACGGGCTCGGGAACGCTCGTTGCGATGAGTTGGTAATCGCGTGGCTCTTCCATCTTTTTTTTTGTACTCGAAGACCGCGGGACGGAGGCCCGCTGTCGGCTAAAAGAACAGCGGGATAATCAGGATGGCAACGATGTTCACCACCTTGATCATCGGATTGATCGCCGGGCCGGCCGTGTCCTTATAGGGATCGCCCACGGTGTCTCCAGTGACCGAAGCCGCATGCGCAAAGGAGCCTTTGCCGCCGAGGTTCCCTTCTTCGATATATTTCTTGGCGTTGTCCCAGGCGCCGCCGCTTGAGGTCATCGCGATCGCAACAAAGAGGCCGGTCACAATCGTTCCCACGAGCAGGCCGCCGAGCACGACTGGTCCGAGCGGTTTCGCCCACGCCACCACCAACACAAATGCCACTGGCAGCAGCGCTGGGATGATCATTTCGCGAAGCGCGGCCTTGGTCACGATGTCCACGCAGACGCCGTAGTCCGGCTTGTCTTCACCACGGAGAATACCGGGCTTGGCGGTTAATTGCCGGCGCACTTCACGCACGACCGCACCGGCCGCTTTGCCGACCGCGTCCATGCTGAAGGCGGTGAACATAAAGGGAAGCAAGCCGCCGATGAACAACCCGATAATGACCTTGGGGTCGTTCAGCGAGAAATCGAAAGAGTAGGCGCGACCGGTGGCTAGATAATGCGCGCGCAATTCCTCTACGTAGGAACCAAAGAGAACTAAAGCCGCGAGTCCGGCCGAGGCGATGGCGTAGCCTTTGGTCACGGCTTTCATGGTATTGCCGACCTGATCGAGTTCGTCGGTAACCCCGCGGACTTCCTTCGGCAAATCGCTCATGACCGCGATGCCACCGGCGTTATCCGTGATCGGTCCGAAAGCATCGAGCGAGAT
>JBDUAE010000438.1:0-2157 GCA_040004805.1 Chthoniobacterales bacterium
GTGTCTTGGTGCCTTGCTGCTCTTGCGCCATTGGCGGTCGGCGCGTGCACCACGGAGCCGCCGCGGCATCAGCTCACGGGTGTAGTATCGCCGCAGTGCCAGGCGGCACACCCACAGAAGACAGCTTCGACCGAGCAGGAGCGCGTGATCGTGCCTGGAGGCATTTAGCAAGGTGATGCAGATCGTGAAGGCCGCGACTCGGTATCAGCTCGTCCTCCAGCTTCCTGCAGTTTCGCTCGCCGACTATGACGCACTGATCGCGTGGGAAACGCTGATCGAAGGCGCGCTGGACGAAAGCGCTGATCTAGATGGCCATGACATAGGCGCGGCGGAAGCAAACATTTTTGTCATCACGTCCGAGCCTGAAACGACATTTCGCCGACTCCTTCCGGCTTTGCGGCGTTCAGGATGGCCCGAGGACGCCATGGCAGCGTATCGGGATATCGCGGGAGAGCGGTATCGTGTGCTCTGGCCTGAACACCCCATCAGAGACTTCATAGTTGCTTAGCGCACCACACGATCGCATTAGGCGATGCTGCGAACCGCCGGCCGCACGCGTTCCCACTATCAATGACTTGCCCGTTCAACCTTCAGAGGCGCGGCCACTCGCCGAGTGGTCGCTGATCTTGTGTCTCGTTTGGCCGATGCGTGCACTTCTTGGTCTGCTCTTTGTGATCGGGACGACAAATGTGATTGGAGCTTCTCCGAAATCGATCGCTGTGGCGGGCGAATGGACGCTTGACCAGAAGAGCGCATCCTGGAGCAGCAAAAGTACCGGCCTTTCTCTGCGAAAGCAGATGGCAGGTTTTCGCCAGACTCGCGCGCAGCCCGCCCAGCAAGGCGGCAGGGCTTCTTTCGGCTATTCTGGTCCACATGGCGTCATCACTATCATTGTCGAGCACTTGTCTGCGGCGGACCTTGCTGAAAGCGAGGATTGCACACCGATGGCTCGAGCCGCCTGGTTGCAGGAGATGCATCGGGATTACGGTAGGACGGATTCCGAGCGATCATTTCGGCTTCAGTATCGTAGCGATGGAAGGCGTGGGCACGGCCTCGGTACGCTCTGTCACTTCCTGTCGTTTCCGGGCGGCGGGGATCCGCCGGGATATTCTGAAATAGGTGTCGTTCTGATCGGAGAATATCTGCTCGTGTATCGTGGATCATTTGCCGAGCAGTCTGGACTGGCCGACCTCAACCGCTTCGTAGCCGGTCTTGCGATAAAGAAGGTTTAGCTAGGCGAATGCAGCGAACCGCGGACCGCCTCATGCCTAGATTCAACAACATGCGAACATCACTTCCTGCTCGGGCGGGCGCTGATCTGGGTCCCGTTAGATGGTAGCGCTTCTCACGTTGGAGGAGTTTGGTGTTGTGGCCGCGTTATTAGCGTTTGGCGCCATCTTTATCTATTTTGGCTGGCGAGGGACACTCGACGCCTTCATGCTGCGCATGTCCGATCTGAATCCGGTTTATTGGTATTTCCATTGGCGTTATCGAGGTCAACCTGCCTTCCTCGCTGACCGCGCTTTTTTGCGGTTCTTCTGGCGGATGTGGTCGGTTCTGTGGGTTGCCACCGCTATCCGCACCTTGGTCGATGCCGTGCTAGTCGTATTTCGCCTGATTTCCCGCCCAGCGTAATTTAATCATCCAACCTCAGCCTTCGGCCTGGGGTGGTCAGGGCTTGCCAGCCCCTTCCATTCGCCAGCGGCCGCTATCTTAGGTCTCGTTGGGCTAAAACATGATCGCCGCTCGATACACGTGGGACGTCCCAGACGCTCCGGAGGGGCTTTGCGATTCATCGACGGACCCAGCGCGCGACGAACCTCTTTCTTCTCATCGGCGCGCAGGCGAAAGCTTGCGCGCCTTTTTGTTGATGGGACGTGGTTAGGTGCCTAGCTAGACGTTGAAGCGGAATTCCACGACGTCGCCGTCTTTCACGACGTATTCCTTGCCTTCGATGCGCAGTTTGCCGGCTTCGCGTGCTTTCGCGTGGGAGCCGAGCGCGATGAGGTCGTCGTAGTGCACAACCTCCGCCGCGATGAAGCCGCGCTCGAAATCGGTATGGATGACGCCGGCCGCGGCGGGAGCTTTATCGCCTTCGTGAATCGTCCACGCCCGCGTTTCTTTTTCTCCCGTGGTCAAATAAGTGCGCAGCCCGAG
>JBDUAE010000439.1:0-2155 GCA_040004805.1 Chthoniobacterales bacterium
GGCGATCTCAGCCAGCTCCACGACCAACTTCGGCCGCATGTGCAATATGGCGCGGCGACGAGCAAGAAATTGGCGCGCGGGTTGTTTCATTCCATGATGCGCTTCGGTCCCAAGCTGGATCGCGAGCAGCTTCTGCTTTCGCGTTACGTGGGCGTGGCGACGGAGATTTTCGCAATGAACGCAACCTGCTCCTACGCGCAGTATTTGATAAACAGCGGGAAGGCTGCGGCCGAAATTCTCGCGGTCGCGAATTACTTCTGCGAGTCGGCGAAGTCGCGCATCGCTCAGCACTTCGCTGGGACTTCGAAAAATGCCGACGCGCGCGGCTACGCGCTCGTGCAGGAATTGCTCGAGGGCAAACACAGCGAGCTGCGCGGCGGGATCGTGTAGCTCGCGGGTGAGCGTAGGATCCGCGGAGCGTGTCATCCCGATCCGCGTAGACGGCGAGGGATCTCTCCCACGGAATCGCCGGCACCCAAGCAGCGCAACGGCGATGTTCGCAGGATGGCCTCGATCAACGTTCTTCGAAGGGAAAGCGCGAGTCTGACTGCGAGATCCCTCGCCGCCTGCGCGGCTCGGGATGACGGCGCGCGCGCGTCGAAGGATTGTGGTCAGCGACAAAATTGACGCTGAACGATCCGGTGCGCCGCAATCCTATACGGCGTCGTTAGGCTGAGTTTCGCACCATGCACGAGCGCTGGTTTGACCAAAGCGGGCGCTCCGGCTAATCTCCGCCCATGAGTA
The DNA here is from genome assembly GCA_040004805.1 of Chthoniobacterales bacterium. GTDB lineage: Bacteria > Verrucomicrobiota > Verrucomicrobiia > Chthoniobacterales > UBA10450 > JACCTI01. The sequence continues at coordinate 745 of JBDUAE010000439.1, forward strand.
TGCCGCCCGTGCTCACGGAGCCGGTCCCTACTTCCTCACGGAATCGGACTGCCCAGAGCCAGACCCACCCCACCAGCAATAAAGCCCACGCCGCAGACGCGTTAAAGACGCTCGAGGAGCACATCCTTTTGGATGGTTTCAAGATCGTCTTCGACCTCGAAAGGAGTCGCGGCTCCTATATGTACGATGCGCCGAGCGGGCGTCGGCTGATCGATTTCTACGGCTTCTTTGGCTCGGTGCCGGTTGGGTACAATCATCCGCATTTCGAGAAACCAGAGGTGCAGGCCGAGCTGCTCAAAGCGGCTTCGATTAAGATCGCGAACTCGGACGTGTATTCCGAGGCTTATGCGGACTTTGTCGAAACCTTCACGCGCGTGGCGCCCTTGCCACCACTCAGCCGTTATCTCTTTATCGAAGGCGGCGCGCTTGCGGTGGAGAACTGCCTGAAGGCGGCGATGGATTGGAAAGTGCGCAAGAACATGGCTGCGGGCCGCGGCGAGCGCGGGACGGAGATTCTGCACTTCCGCCATGCGTTTCACGGGCGCAGCGGTTACACCATGAGCCTGACGAACACCGATCCGAAGAAGGTGGCGCTTTTTGCGAAGTTCGATTGGCCGCGGGTCTCGACCCCTTTCTTAAATTTCTCGCTGCCAGAGTCCGAGCGCGAGGCGGATGTGATCGCGCGCGAGAGAAAGTCTGAGGACGAGATCATGAAGTTCGTCGCTGAGCGCGGCGTTGATATTGCCGGTATCATCATTGAGCCAATCCAAGGCGAAGGCGGCGATAACCATTTCCGCAAAGAGTGGCTGCAGACGCTGCGCCGTATCTGCGATGAGAACGAAATGTTGCTGATTTTTGACGAGGTGCAGTGCGGCGGCGGAACGACCGGACGAAACTGGTGTTGCGAGCATTTCGGGGTGATGCCGGATCTAGTGGCGTTCGGGAAAAAAATTCAGGTTTGCGGCGTCATCGCCGGCCCGCGCCTCGATGAGGTAAAGGACAATGCGTTCCGTTTGCCGAGTCGGCTAAATTCGACTTGGGGCGGAAATTTTACCGACATGGTGCGTTCGAAGCATTTTCTGCAAATCATCGAGGAAGAAAAGCTGGTGGAGAACGCGGCCAAAGTGGGCGCGCGGATCGTGGAGTCGCTGCGCGCAATCGCGGTGGAATGCCCGATGCTAACCGCGGTGCGGGGGCGGGGCTTGTTTATCGCCTTCGATCTGCCTGATGCCGAGACGCGCGATAAGCTCTGGAAATCACTCTACGAAGCCGGGCTCTTCACCTTGAAGTCAGGCGACCGCGCTCTCCGTTTCCGTCCTGCCCTCGATCTCACGCCGGAAGTGGCGGACGAGGCGATGGAAATCTTGCGTCAGCATTGCCGCAGCCTGCGCGCCTGACGTCATGCACGAGA
>JBDUAE010000440.1:0-2151 GCA_040004805.1 Chthoniobacterales bacterium
CCCTTCCGCTGCGTATCTTCGCGGACAACATTCACCGGCTGATCGTCTGGAATCCCGCGCGTGATTTCCTGCCACGTTTTCCCGCTGTCATGCGTGCGATAAATATGCGGACGCAAGTCATCCACCCGGAGTGCATTGACTGCGGCGTAGACCGTGACGGCGTCGAAATGACCGGCGTCGAGGATTGAGATTTTCTGCCACGCGGTGATCTGCGGCGGCGTCACATCCGTCCACGTCTTCCCGCCGTCCGTCGTCAGATGGATCAGACCATCATCGGTGCCAGCCCAGATTCGTTTTACATCGCGAGGCGAAGGCGCGACGGCGTAAATCACTCCGCGCGGTTTCACTTCGGCTGTCGGCTGATTTTGATATTTCCCGATCGACGCCGGCAAAGCGTAGGTCTTTCGCGAAAGATCCGGACTGATCTGCGTCCAGTTTTCCCCGGCGTCGCGCGTCTGCCAAAGGGTGTTGCCGGCGAAATACAGGAGATGCGGATCGAGCGGCGAAAAGAGCACCGGCTGCGTGCGGACCGTACGCAAATCCGGCGACCGCAACGCGAGCGGGAAGATATTTTTAGCCTGCCCGGTGCGCCGATCGTATCGGGTTAATTTACCACCGAAGATAATGTCCGGATCGAGCGGATCAGCCACGACGTAGCCGTATTCCTCCGCCTTGACGGGGTGCCAATCGCGAAACGTGATCGCGCCATCGTTTCCGCGACTGGCGATGCCGACTGAGCCGCTCTCCTGTTGCCCGCTGTAGAGCCGATAAGGGAAGGCATTATCCGCGCTGACGTGATAGAGCTGCGCGGTCGACTGGTTATACCAGGAGCTCCATGTCTCGCCGCCGTTTACGGTCACGATCGCTCCTTGGTCACTAGCGAGGAGAATAATGTTCGGGTGGTCCGGATTGATCCAGACGTTCTGGTAATCGTCACCGCCCGGCGCCCCGCGCCAAGCGCTCCAGGATTTTCCACCGTCCGTAGATTTCCAACAGACGACACTCGCAGAATAGACGACAGCCGGATTTTTCGGATCGAAGCGTACCACCGGTAGGTCGCCGCCGCCGATCCCGATTCCGGGCCGGGCATCGCTTGTCGCTACCGTCCAGGTTTCGCCGGCATCATCGGAACGAAAAAGCCGGGACGCGCTTTTGCTTGCCACGGCCGCGAAAAGGATCTTCGGATCGCTCGGCGCGATCGCGATATTGGCCTGCGCGATTTCCGCTGGCAGTCCTTTTGTTAGCTGCCGCCAGGTTGTCCCGCCGTCGGTGGACTTGAAAATCCCGCCATTACTACCGGTCCACGTGCTGTTTTCCCAAGGACCCTCGCGCGCTTCCCAGAGCGCCGCGTATACGATCTGCGGGTTGCTCGGGTCGATCTGGACGTCGGCGCCGCCAGTGTTCTCATCCTTGTAGAGCACCTTCTCAAAGGTCTGTCCTCCATCAAGCGAGCGGAAGATGCCGCGCTCGGGATTTGGCCCGTAAGGATGTCCCGCCACCGCTATGAAAATGCGGTCAGCATTCCGCGGATCGACCGCGATTTGCGCGATCTGTTGGCCGTCGCGTAAGCCGGGATGCGTCCAGGTTTTACCGGCGTCGGTTGTTTTATAAATACCGTCGCCGACCGATAAGTCCGGCCGGTGCAAGCCTTCGCCGCTGCCGACATAAATCACGTTTGGATCGGACAGCGCCACCGCGAGCGCGCCGACCGAACCCGTCGGCTGATCATCGAAAATCGGCTGCCAGGTGCGGCCGAAATCATTCGATCTGAAAACGCCGCCGTTGACCTGCGCCATGTAAAAAAGATTCGGTTGCGAAGGCACCCCCGAGATCGCGCGCACTCGCCCGCCGCGATAGGGCCCGATATTTCGCCAGCGGAGCGCTTCCTGGAAGGAATCCTGACCGAAGGCCCCGCTTGCCCAAGCGAGAAAGCTGGCGAAGCACGCCAGTAGTGCCGGGTGGCGGGAAGGTGCGAGGGGCCAGGCGCGGAAACCAATAATGTCCATGGGGCGAATTTGCGGTTCGGCGGCATTTTGGCGACACAAAATCGCGCCGAAATCGCATCTCTTACTCGCAGGACACTAGCGCGATCGCGTAAGCTACCCCGCATGGATTCGAACCATGAATAACGCCTCCAAAGGGCGCTGTGTT
>JBDUAE010000441.1:0-2136 GCA_040004805.1 Chthoniobacterales bacterium
ATCGAATCTCGCCCGGGGTGGTCCCACTTGCGCCAACGATCTTATCGCGCCCGTTCCCGCGGCCCGGCGATGCGCCCATCAAACCCTCACATGTGATCGATGATATTTTGACCGAACTCCGAGCACTTGATCTCCGTCGCGCCTTCCATCTGGCGCGCGAAATCATAGGTCACTCGCTTGCTCGCGATCGCGCCATTCAATCCTTTCAAGATCAGGTCGGCTGCTTCCGTCCAACCCATGTAGCGGAACATCATTTCGCCCGAGAGCACGACTGAGCCCGGGTTCACCTTATCCTGGTCGGCATACTTCGGCGCGGTCCCGTGAGTCGCTTCGAAAACAGCGTGGCCGGTGATGTAATTAATGTTGCCGCCGGGCGCGATTCCGATCCCGCCCACTTGCGCCGCCAGCGCATCGCTCAGGTAATCGCCATTCAAATTCAAAGTCGCGATCACGTCGAAATCTTCCGGCCGCGTCAGCACCTGTTGCAGCGTGATGTCGGCAATTGCATCCTTGATCACAAGCCCGCCACCCGGTTTGCCCATCGGGATTTTGCACCAAGGACCGCCGTCGATTTCTTCCGCGCCGAAATATTGCTTCGCGACTTCGTAGCCCCAATCCCGGAACGCGCCTTCCGTGAATTTCATGATGTTCCCCTTGTGCACCAGGGTCACGCTCTTGCGCTGGTTCTTGATCGCGTAAGAGATCGCGCTGTGAATCAGGCGCACACTGCCGGACCGACTCACCGGTTTGATCCCCACGCCCACCATTACGTCGTCTTTTTCCGGCGCGCCCACTGCTTTCCAAAACTCGGCCGCCCTCTCCTTCGTTCCGAAGCGGACCTTGCTAAATTGCTTGGGAAATTCCTTCTCCAGGAACCCGAGCACCTTCTCCGCCTCCGGCGTTCCCGCGGCCCACTCGATCCCGGCGTAGATGTCCTCCGTATTTTCTCGGAAGATAATCATGTCCACCTTCTCCGGGCGTTTCACCGGGGAGGGGACGCCCTTGAAATATTGCACCGGGCGCAGGCAAACGAAGAGATCGAGCATCTGGCGCAGCGCCACATTGAGCGAGCTGATCCCGCCGCCCACAGGAGTCGTTAGGGGACCCTTGATTCCGACCAGATATTCGCGGAACGCTGCCACCGTGTCGTCCGGCAGCCAGTTATCGAATTTATCCTTCGCCGCCTGGCCCGCGAAGACCTCAAACCACGAAATCTTCTTCTTGCCCGCGTAAGCCTTCTCCACCGCCGCATCCAGCACCCGCTCGCTCGCGGCCCAGATATCGCGCCCCGTCCCATCGCCCCGGATGAACGGAATCACCGGCCGATCCGGTACCGTTAATTTTCCTTCAGAAATCGAAATCTTATCGCCGGCAGGCGGAGTGATGTCTTTGTAGGCCATGGCTGATTGTAGAGGCGGCTTATGCAGTCGCAAGTGCCTCGCGCCTTCGATGATCGGCTCAATCAGATGAGCGCCCGACGCCTTTACGCTCCCGGCCGCAGCTTCGGCCGCTCCACGGCCGCGTCGTATTCCCGCCGCTTGATCCACAGCTTCAAATCGCCGCGAAACCGCGTCGCCTCGCACTCGTAGCAAGCCGGAATGTCCTCCGCGTAGCCCATGTAAGTCACCACCCGCGTGCCCTGCGGCTGCGCGCCCAGCGCCTCCGCCACGTGTCGGGTATATTTTCGGAAAAGCGCCGGCGAAAGCGGAATCTCCGAATCGATCTGATGCCCGTGCATGTTCTCCTCGAACGGATTGAAAATATAGAACGCGTCATAATCGGCAAAAGCCACCTCCACCACGTTGCCATGCACGAACTCCACCTCCGCGTTTAGCTCTAGCGCGGCTGCTCGCGCCGCCGTCAGCAGCTCCAGCCGCTGCTCCACCCCGGTAAAAATTCCTTCCGTCACTGCCGCCCCCACCAAGCAAAACTTGCCCGCCCCGCAGCCGACATCCAGCACCCGCACTCCCGGCTTGGTCACGAGCAAATCCGCCGCCTCCGCCGCCACCGCCACCGGCGTCCAGAAGATCGAGGACAGCTGCCGGACCGCTGTCGGATAAATCAGGTCAAACTTCTCGTCTTCAATCGAGAACGGCTCCGGATCCTCGAAGTCTGCGGGCCATGGGAACACGCTCC
>JBDUAE010000442.1:0-2124 GCA_040004805.1 Chthoniobacterales bacterium
CGCTTCCGATGTGGCGCAAGCCAAAGCCCAATCCGGCGCGACACTGACAGCTGCGAACTTCCGTGCCGATGTTAACGTCAGCGGCAGCATTGGCGCTTCCGATACGGCGCAGATCAAAGCCAATACCGGCAACTCCGTGCCATAACCGCCGCGCGCCGCGCTACTGACCGAGCGGTTGCCGCGCCCGCGGTTCGCGATCCTTCGTCGTGGCCGTGCTCGGCAACGTCACGAATGGTCCGCCTTCCAGCGGTGCGGCGGCGGTGAAAGCGACGTCCGGCATATCGCTCGGCAATCCTTCCAGCGGGAAGTCTTTCCGGAGCGGAAAAAACGGATAGCCGTCCCACATCAAAATGCGGCGCAGGTCCGGATGATGGTTAAATCGCAAACCCATCATATCGAAAATTTCGCGCTCATGCCAATTCGCAGTCGGCCAAATATCCGACACTGTCTCCACCGTCGGATCGTCCTCCGAAACGCGCAGCTTCAGACGCAGATGGATCGCCATCGTCATCGAATAAAGTTCGTAGACCACTTCGAAGCGCGGCTCTTCGCCGAAATTATCCACGCTCGTGATATCGAGCAGATAATCGAACGAAAGTTCGTCGCGGCAGAATTTGGTGACTTCACGCAAGTGCTCGCGCGCGATCAAAAACGTGGTCTCGCCGCGAAAGCTGGTCTTGGCTTGAATCTTGTCGCCAAACAGCCGCCCGAGCGTCGCCAAAAGTTCTGCGCCGGTCATGCCAACACTTCCGTGCGCTCCGCGAAAAGCTCGCGCTTTTGATCGAGGAACGAATGTTCGCCCGTGATTTTTTCCTGCAACTTCATCAGCCCTTCTAGCAGCGCTTCGGGCCGCGGCGGACATCCCGACACGTAAACGTCTACTGGCAGCAGACGGTCGATTCCCTGCAACACCGCATAGGAGCGATACATCCCGCCGGTTGAGGCGCAGGCCCCCATCGCGATGACCCACTTCGGCTCCGGCATCTGGTCGTAGATCCGTTTCACCGCCAGCGCCATTTTGTAGGTCACCGTCCCGGCCACAATCATCACGTCGCATTGTCTGGGCGAGAATCGCATCACTTCCGCGCCGAACCGCGAGATATCGAAACGCGACGACGCCGTCGCCATGAGCTCGATGGCGCAACAGGCCAGCCCCATCGGCATCGGCCAGAGCGAATTTTTCCGCATCCAATTCATCGCGGCATCGACGCGCGTGATAATGACGTTGCCCTCGATCTTCGAATCGTAGGCCGCGGGACGGATTTCCGGCATGCCGAAAAGTCTAGCGCAAGCTTGTCCGCTTGCATTCTTTTCCTCGCAAATTGGCAGCTTGCGTTACCTTCCGCCGATGACCCGCACCCATCTCGACCAGCTCGAGAATCAGAGCGTCTACATTTTCCGGGAGGCGTACCACTCCTTCAAGAGCATCGCCATGCCTTGGTCGATGGGGAAAGACTCGAACGTCCTGATCTGGCTCTCGCTCAAGGCGTTCTTCGGCAAAATCCCTTTCCCGGTTTTGCACATCGATACCACCTACGAATTTCCGGAAATGCTGTCCTTTCGCGATTGGGCGAAAACACATTACCAACTGAACCTGATCGTAAAAATTAACGAGGAAGCGCGCGCGCGCGGGATCGGTTACGAGACACACGACCCGGTGACTGTGACGCACGAGTTAAAAAGCGTCGCCCTCCAGCAAGTGCTGGCGGAGCACAAATTCGACGCGCTCATTACCGGCATCCGCCGCGATGAAGATGCCACCCGCGCGAAGGAGCGCTATTTTTCGCCGCGCAACGCGCAATCCGAATGGTCCTACAAGGATCAGCCGCCGGAATTCTGGGGGCAATTCGCCAGTGCCGGTGGGCCGGGCGAGCACGTCCGCGTCCAACCACTGCTCGACTGGACCGAGACCGACATCTGGCGCTACATCCAGCGTGAAAAAATTCCAATTCCGCAAATGTATTTCGCCCGCGATGGCCAGCGTTATCGCTCGTTAGGCTGCATGCCCATCACGAAGCCGATTGCCAGCCACGCCTCCACCATCGAAGAAATCATCGCAGAACTCGAAGCCACCAAGACGAGCGAACGCGCCGGCCGTGCGCAAGACCACTACGAGCGCAACGC
>JBDUAE010000443.1:0-2120 GCA_040004805.1 Chthoniobacterales bacterium
CCGGTTACAAGTGACTCACTCGCCAGATGGTTTTGTTCCCATCTTCGCTGAAAAGCAGGCTCCCGTCTTTGGCGACGGTGATGCCCACGGGGCGTCCCCACACTTTCCCCTCCGGCGTAACGAAGCCGGTGACGAAGTCTTCGTAGCCGCCGCGCGGTTTGCCGCTACCGTGATCGAAGGGAACGCGGACAATTTTATAGCCGGTGCGGCGGCGCTTATTCCAGGAGCCGTGAAAGGCGGCGAAGATGTCGCCCTTGTACTCGCTCGGAAATTGCGCGCCCTCGTAAAAGCATAGATTCAGACTCGCGGAATGGCTCTGCACCAGCACGTCCGGAACGAGCACCTTGCTGGCGAATTCCGCCTTCTTGCCCCGATGCCGTGGATCTTGGTGGTCGCCTAAATAAAACCAGGGCCAGCCGTAGAACCCTCCGGGCGTAACGTGGCTGATGTAATCGGGCACGAGGCCATCGCCGAGGTCGTCGCGCTCGTTCACGCTCATCCACAATTCGTTAGACCCAGGCCGGAATTTAATTCCGACGGCATTACGGATACCCCAAGCATAAACTTTTCGTCCAGTTCCGTCGGGATTGAATTCGAAGATGCGGGCGCGGTCCGCTTCCGCGCCGTCGTCGGAAACGTTCGAGGCTGATCCAATCGAGACGTACATTTTCTTGCCGTCGGGCGAAAAGCTGAGATCGCGCGTCCAGTGGCCACCGCCGTGCAGCAGTCCTCCAGCCGATAATTCCACGCTCAATTTTTCGGCCGGGCCACGCGCCTTCAGATCGCCGTTGCGATAGGGATAACGGATTACGCCGTCGGTGTTCGCGACATAAAGAAACTGCGGATCGGGGCCCGGTGGATAGAAGGCGAGACCGAATGGTTTGTTCAGGCCCGCGCTCACGAAGACGTCGTTGATCTCGGGTTTGCCGTCGCCATCCGCGTCGCGCAGGATTTTGATTCCATTCGAGCGGCTCTCGGTCACGAAGATATCGCCATTCGGAGCGGTCAGGAGGTAACGCGGATCGCGGAAACCGGCGGCGTATTCCTCCACTTTGAAACCGGGCGGGACGCGGAGCTGCGCGCCGGCTGGCCGCCTAACGACATCAGCGTCGTTGCTGGCGGACTCGGTTTGGTAGGGCAGCGGCAAATCGGCCGCGGTGATCTGATGACGTACTCCCGGCGCATCCGCCGTCCAGTCCGCGTCGACCGCAGCCTTACCGGTAAGAGACTCCTGCGCCGCGGCTGGCAAGAGAGCGACGAGAACGAGGAGCAGTGCGCCGAAAAAAGTAGACTGTTTCATCAGCGATAGTTCGATAATACGGGCCGGGTTAGATGCATCGCGACTCGATTCCGTGCTTCGCGGACGAGCCTCTTCGCGAAACTTTCTGCTCAGTAGCGCAACGGTTCCGACAGTCCGAAAGCATTCTGGATGAGCTCAAGACGCGGGCTTTTCTCCGACATGATGACCTCGACCACGTCGAACCGGAATAGAATCTCCGGATTATCGAGCAGACGCAGCCAAGCCAGGGCACCGCGCGAGATCCGGTTGCGCTGCTCGGGCCGGATGGTTTCGAACGGGCGACCGAAATCTTCGCTACCGCGGGTCTTGACCTCGACGAAGACGAGCGTGTCCCCGTCCCGGCAAACGATGTCAATCTCGCCGCCGCTTCGACCGCGGAAATTCCGATAAAGGATTTTGTAACCCTTCCGTCGGAGGAAACGGCGAGCCAGTTTTTCCCCGCGCGCGCCCCGGCGAAGATGCGCGGGTCGACTACGGAAAAGGGGCTGAAGTAATTGTCGAAAGAAATTCACGCCTGCGAAAACTTCGGGATTCGGATTTAGAGAACGACCGCTTGCCCTGATGAAACTGGCATTGCACCTGCGGCGGAGTCCGCTCGTGCGAGAACGGACTTTTCGCCCGCGCGCGCAAACGGGAAAAGAGGCTGCGCCACGGGTTCGAACGAGCGGCGATGGATCGCACATGGTCCGTGCTCATGCAGCATCGTGAGGTGAAGAAGAGTCCCGTAGCCCTTGTGCTGGCTAAAACAATATTGGGGAAAACGTACGCAAAATTCTCGCATGAGACGATCGCGCGTCACCTTGGCGATCACACTCGCCGC
>JBDUAE010000444.1:0-2119 GCA_040004805.1 Chthoniobacterales bacterium
GATGATCGAGAAGATCGAGCTAGGTACCAATTTCCGCCGGCAAGTTGAAGCAAGTGCGTGCGTGGACAGAGTCTTCCAAAGCCTCGGGCCAATAGATGACGATATCGTGATCGCAAGCGCGAACGGCACCTTTGTCGACGGCGCGGAGAAAGCCGCCGTCCGTCGCCATTGTCCTAGCGCGAAGATTTACGCTCCGAAAGTCGCGCTCGGCGAAAGCGTCGGCGCGGGCAGCATCTGGCAGGTCATCTGCGCCGCGGAAGCGTTGCGGACACAACAGCTCCCGCCGATTCCGCATGTTACCACAGCCAGCAGTTTGCAGGTGAGCGACCAGAGATGTGACGATCTTCGGTGCGACCGCGCCATCGTTTCCAGTTGCGGATTGAGCCAGCAGGTGGCCGGTCTGACGCTTCGCCGTCGTTAGGCGCGCCATGCTACTCAGCGCGGTGACTCATCCGGATTCGCTTTCGTTTGCGCTTCGATTTTCCAAGCCGCTTGCAGGTGCTCCATCGCTTCGTCGAATCGGCCCAGGCCGTTCAGCGCGCTGGAAAGATTTCGATGCGCGAGCGCGTAACCCGGTTTGATCTCCAGCGCTTTCTCGTACTGAACGATGGCTTCCGGCAACCGGTTCGACTCCATGAGTGCGTTCCCGAGATTAAGCCGCGCGGCTGCGTGATCTGGCTTTATTTCAATCGCCTGGCGGTAATGTGTCATCGCCTCCTCGATCTGACGGTTCGCGAGAAAAGCGTTCCCCAACTGGAAATGCGCCTCGGCATTTTGCGGATCGGTTTGGATCGCTTTCTCGAAGAGGTCAGTCGCCTCCGCCTCCCGGCCGAGCATGGACAAAAGCAGGCCGGCGGCCGTTTGTACCGCTGGGCTGCCCGGGTTCGTCGCCAGCAAGCGGCGCGCTTGCTCCCGCGCTTCCTCCTCCCGGCCGAGGTGGAAATAAACGGACGCAAGCCGCTCGTATCCTTCGCTCAAGGCGGGTTCGATCTCGACTGCGGTTTGCAGTTGCGTGATCGCCTCCTCCACCCGGCCCCGCCGGAGAAGCGCCTTGCCTAACAAAAGCCGCGCTGCCGCCATCCGCGGCGCGATCTTGACCGCGCTTTCGAGTTGCTCGACGGCTGCTGCGATCTCGTCCGTCTGCATAAGGAGGACAGCGAAATTATACCGCGCCCCCGCGTAGTTTGGAATGAGCTCCACCGCGCGCGCATAGCGAGCCCGCGCCTCCTTGATCCGGCCGAGGCGGAAGAGCGCGTTGCCCAGATTGTAATGGGCTTCCGCGTAATTGGAATCGAGCCGCAGTGCCTCTTCAAAGTGCGCGACCGCTTCTTCCGCCTTTCCCTCATGCAGGAGGTGAATCGCGAGATTATTCTGCGCCATCCAGCTCGCAGGATTCGCCGCGATCGTGGCCCGCCAGAGCGTCTCTTCGTCTTTGTAAATGGCGCCCTGCCGCCAAGTGCGGTAGCCGAGCGGAAGCAACAATGCGGCGCAGGTCGCCGCCATCAACCACGGAGGGCGACGCTCGAAACGCTGGAGTCCCACGGTCATCGCTGCCGCCGCCAGCGCAAGCGGGCCGATGCTGGCCAGATACACGTAATGATCCGCCACAAAAGAATACCGAAACGTGTAGAGCATCACGAACCCGAGCATGGGCGAGAGCGCGGCGGCGAAGAACAGAAAGGCCACCCCTGGCCCACGGCCCAGGAATCGCCGTGTGCCTAAAAGCGCGAGCGCTAGGATGAGACACGCCGCGATCCATCCATAGTCCGTCCATTGCCCAGTAAAGATCGGCCAGCGCGGATAGCTAAACGCGAGGTCGGCCGGCCATACCAGTTTTCCGAGGTAAAACCAGAAAGCGCGCGCCGCCACCAGCAGCCGCTCCAGAAGGCTCAGCGCGAACAACTCGCCTTGAGTGCCCTGGTGAAATTTCTCCCACCAGACGGTGAGCGCACCGGCCCCGAGCCCGAGCAGCACGAAGGGCGCGATTTGCACGAGCCGATTGACGCGAATTTCTTCTCGCTTCCACCACAGCATCAGCAGGAGCGCAGCCGGCATCGTGCAGGCCGTGGTTTTGCTCGCGAGCGCGAGTGTGTAACAGAGCAACGCCAGCGCGTAAAAT
>JBDUAE010000445.1:0-2119 GCA_040004805.1 Chthoniobacterales bacterium
AGAGATAAAAGTCCCAGAGCCGCGTCAAACTTCGCAATTTGAACGACCTTGGGACCGTTTTCGTTCCAGCAAAAAGCGTCGGCAAACTAACAGTGCGCTCGCGGGTGTCAAAGCAATTTCCTACAGCAACACTTCGGCGCCAACGCAATCCCCGCGGAACGGAACATGCGCTCCTCTAGTGGCCCGGCGACGGAGCCACGCTCGGCACCGGCGGCGTTCCGGTGGCCGGCCCTGGCCCCGGCTTCGCCCCGCCGGAGACTCCGGGCGAAGCAGCCGGCGCGACCGCTTTGCCTTCCAGCGCTTTGAGGCGCGTCGCGGCATCGGCATCACTCGGCTTCAATTTCACCGCCATCTTAAAATCCTCGATCGCCTTCTCCTTCTCGCCTTTCAGGCTATAGGCGTAACCGCGGCGCTTGTAGGCTTCCGCATCCTTGGGCGACTTCTCGATCAACTGCGTGAAATCAGCGATCGCCTCATCATATTTTTTCAAGCTCTGATAGGTAAAACCGCGGCGCTCGAGCGCTTGCACATCCTTCGGTTTTTCTTTCAAAACGGCCGAGTAATCCTCAATCGCCTTTTCAAAATCCCGCTTCGCCACATAGGCAAAAGCGCGGAAGCGGAAGGAATCAACGTCGTTTTCATCCAGCGAAATAGCCTTCGTTAAATCTTCGATTCCAGCATCGAATTTTTTTTGCGACACCTTAGCTTTTCCACGCTCGCTGTAGGCGTCCGCATTATCTGGACTCAGTTCGATCACTTTCGTGAAATCGGCCTCCGCTTTATCGAGCTGCCCCGCAGCCCGATAAGCTTTCCCGCGATTGCTATAGTGCTTCGGATTCTTTGGGCTGGCCTTGATCGCTTTGGAAAATTCCTCGGCGGCTCCGGCGTAATCCTTGTTTTTCGCCAGCGCCACCGCTTTCCGCGCGTACTCCGAGTCTTCCTGCGCAAACGCCGTCCCGGCCATGCACAAAATCGTCACCGCAAATTTCATCCATCCCATTCTGTTGTAATTCATAACGTCGTCCTCTTTCTCATCGTGCCGTCAAGTGCGTCCGGAGCTCGTAAATTCAACTTCTCCTCAATCGCGTCGCGTCATCGCCATTTTTGCGATCACCACTACGATCAGGAGCAGCACCAACAGTCCTCCGATCGCGATAAAGACATTTTCCCGGGTCAGCAACTTCATCGGCTGTGGTTTCGGTGTAGCCTTCGGAGTCGCCGCAGTCGCCGCCACCGGCGGAGCCAATTTCGCATCCACGAATCGCAGCCGGTCCTCGGCGCCCATGTCCTCCGGACGCGCCTTCAGGTAGGCTCGCAGGTCAGCTTGCGCGGGAGCAAATTGCTGCAGCGCTACGTAGGCATCCGCGCGGCGGCTCAAGCCCAGGGGGCTGTCCGGACTCGCGCTCAGTGCCTTATTATAATCCGCCAGTGCAGCCTGATAATTTTTTTGCTTATAGAAAGCCAGCCCGCGGCGCTCGAGTGTCCGCGGCTCATCCGGCTTTAGTTCCAGCGCCTTATTCAGATCCGTCATCGCCTCATCCAGTTTGTTTTCTTCGATCAAAGACGCCCCGCGAAGTGAATACGCGTTGGCCTCTTTAGGCGATAGCTCGATCGCCTTGGTAAAATCCGCCGTCGCTTCCGGAAATTTCTGCAGGCCAGAAAGATACACCCCGCCCCGGTCGATATAGAGACGGGAATCCTTCGGACTCGCCTCGATCGCTTTGGTGAATTCATCCACCGCCTGCGGATACTGCTGCTGTTTGACCAATTCCATCGCGTGGGCCGCGGTCGCCATCGCCCCGGATTCCGCGCTTTTTTTCTTCTGCGCCCAGCTCGTCCCGCTCAGCGTCACAGCTAACACTGCCACCCAAACCCACATTTTTTTTGTCGTCATAAACTTCTCGTCTCCGGTTCCATTCGTTTTTGCGCGAGGATTCGTTCGCAAGCCAGCAAAATAAAACCTGACGTCGCCTCCAGCGCTTTTCCATTGCCAGCCGCGAATGAAGTTTCCACAGTCCGCTGCGATGGAGTTGAAAGAATATTTGCGCACTCGGCGCGCCACAGTCGATCGAGCACTCGACCGCTTCCTGCCGCGCGCCAACGTCCGGCCCGCCACCAT
>JBDUAE010000446.1:0-2113 GCA_040004805.1 Chthoniobacterales bacterium
GCGAGGCCCACAATGACGATGAAAGTCACGATAAGGCCGAGGATGAAGATAACGATGAGGTAGTCCATCATTTCCCCCGGAGTCGTCGAACATCCGCGGCGACTAGCACCACGCGTACGCCCACCCAGAGTGCCAGAATGCTTGGCACCCAGATGCCCACGAAAAGACCATACTCGCGGCTGACCAGGAACCAGAGCGCGACGCTGAAAACGAAACTCGCGAAGGTGGCGAGGAGGAAGGGATAATCAATCTTGGTAAACATACGCTGTAATCTTCAGATGATTACGCCTTGCCGTCCACTTCGGATGCTGTTTCCCCGGCAATCGCGCGCCAGTACAGTTCCGCATTCCACGTAACTGCTCGGCCCTTTAGAGCCGGCGCATCTGGCGGGACCCGCGCCCACAGCAGTCGTTGAGCGTGGGCGATCCGCCAGTTTTCCAAGCCAACTTCGTCGTTCGTCGCGGCCAAGAGGGCTGATTCAGGTCACGGCACCGGTGTCATCGCGGTGAACGACGGGTCGTTCGAATTAACCGGCGTTCTTCAGTTGCTCGATCCAGCCCGCGACGAGGATTCGCGCGGTATCGTTGCAGGCCTGTAGTCCGTAGGAATAGGGTCGCTCGCCGGACGTGTGCGGGAAGGCGATGTCAAAGATGCGCTGGCTGGCTTGGCCATCCACACCGACGACGCGGTAGCCGCGGTCGATGTCGATGCCGCCGATGGCGAAGTGAACGCCTCCATTCTCTTCGAGGAGCTTCTCCTTTTTATTGTCCGGCAAAGACGCCGCCGCGGCGGGATCCTTAAATCGCGTGCGGGCTGCACGAATCCCGTCATTCTTGCACAAGCCAGGAAACGGATAGTCGTCTACCTCCAGCGGCTTTTGCCCGGCGCAATTAATGAACATGCGATAACTCGTCTCCGACTCATCGCCGTCGTGGTCGATTGTGATCTTGGTGGTGGTGGCGCCTTCTGACGCATCTTCGACGCTTACTCTGCCTTGCACGATACTGAGCTTCCCGGCGTCGCGCAGCGCGAGCAGCACGCGCGCGGAAGGCAGTGGCAGGGCGGCGATCACGTTCATCAGGAACGGCATGAACTTCGCGTGCAGCGTCAGGTGATCCTCCGCGGGCATCATTTCAGCATAGAAGTTCAGCGTATACATGAGGTCGTCGAGCGCTTCCTTCCAATGGATCGGCCGGTCGTGATTCACCGAATCCTCGGCCTCCTTCATCTCCCATCGCATCCCCTCGAAGGCGTCGGCGTACTCGTGCGTCTCCTTCATTTGCTCGGCGAAGTCCACGATGCCGAAGTCGGGGTCTGCCAACGGAGCCGCCAAGTCCGGCGTGCCACCTTTCTTAAAAGCCTCGATGAAAACCGGACGGCAGACGCGATCGAAGTAAGTCTCCAGGCGCAGGAATCCCTCGTCGTCGCGCAGCGCCAGCAGGTCTTTTTCGCTGACGTAGCGTTCGATCGCCCGCAACGGCCGGGCCTGACCATATTGTAAGTGCGGCAACAACCCATCCGACGCGTGCATGACCAGGCGGAATTCCTCGGTGCCCGGGTTCGGATGGTAGATTAGACGGGAGCCCTCCTTGACGAACTTCCCGTGCCGATACGCGAGAGAAGACACGACATCGAAAGCGCTTAGCGACGCGCCCAGCGTTCCGATTGGAAAATTGAAAACCTCGCCCTCCGCCGGCAGCAATTTCGAGATCGGCCAGGGCGAAATGTAGTAACCGCGCTCCGGTTCATCGTCCTCCGGCCAGTGGTGGCCGGTCGCCACTACCACCTGATCGAAGGTGAATTGAGCCCCGGAATCTTCGAAGAGCGTCACCCCGTGCGCCTCCTCTTTCATGTCCACGATCTTGGTATGGGCGTGCTCTCGCACCGCGATGCCTGCTGCCGACAGCCCCGCCATGATCGCATGATACTGCGCGTGCAAATATTCCCCGAGCGCGAGGCGCGAATAGACCTCGCTCTCGCTGATCTCTCCCGGGTCGATGCCTAACTCCTGCAAACGTTCGGGATTCAAACCGCGCAACCATTCCGCGAGCGAGATCTCCATCGGCGGCAACTCTTCCGACGAAATATTAGACATGTTCCAACGCTCCGTGGT
>JBDUAE010000447.1:0-2109 GCA_040004805.1 Chthoniobacterales bacterium
GGCGCCTGACGTTCCGGTTTCTGCAGCGCCACCGGCAGTTGCACTTCGCTCGGCAGCTCTTTCACCGTGATGCGATTCTTCCGTGCGAGCACGACCGCATACTCCATCGTGTTTTGCAGCTCGCGCACATTCCCAGGCCATCCGTAGGCGAGTAATTTTTGGAAGGCCTCGGGAGCGATTTCGGGCTCGGTTTTTCCCAGATGCTGCGCGAAGCGTTTCAAGAATAATGTTACCAAGGGCGGGATATCTTCCCGGCGTTCGCGCAAAGCCGGGATCTCGATCTGAAAAGTGTTTAGCCGATAGTACAAATCCGAGCGCAAGCGGTTTTGCTCGAGCGCCTGCGAGATCGGGCGGTTCGTCGCCGCCACCACCCGGAAATCCGCTTTTAAGGTTTTCGTACTCCCGAGCGGCCGGTATTCCCGTTCCTGCAGCACTCGCAGGAAGCGCGTCTGTAGATCAGCCGGCATTTCGGAAATTTCGTCGAGGAACAAAGTGCTGCCGCTCGCGGCCGCGATCATTCCGGGGAAATCATGAGTCGCCCCGGTAAAGGCGCCTTTCACGTAGCCGAATAATTCCGATTCAATCATGGCCTGCGGGAAGGCTGCGCAATTCAGCTTCACCATCGTCTGCTGCGCACGCTGGCTATGGCGGTGGATTTCGTTCGCGATGACCTCTTTCCCGACGCCGCTCTCGCCCGTGATGAGGACGTTCGCGTCCGAGGGCGCCATCGCGCGGATTAGCTCGTGAATTTCCTGCATCACCTTGCTCTTGAAAACCGGCGCGAGCCGCGTCTCCGCCAGGACGAGCCGTTTCTCCAGGTCCTGCGTTTTCTCGCGCAGCGCTTCCGTCTCGCGAAGTAACGATTGTTTCTCCAGCGCCTTCTCCACCAAGCTGAGCAGCTCTTCCGGCGCGTAGGGTTTACTGATGAAGTGATAAGCCCCGCGTTTGATCGACTCGATCGCATTACTTAGCGAATCGTGGGCCGTGAGAATGATCACCTGAGTCTCCGGATGGTCGCGTTTAATCTGGTCGAGCATCTCGAGGCCCTCCCCATCCGGCAGTTGCAGATCGAGCAGAACGAGAGCCGGCGCGGTTTCCTTCAGGACGCGAAAACCGTAGGCGGCCGTGGCCGCAGTTTGCGGTTGGTAGCCATGCCGACTGAGTAACGCCTCGAGCGTGAGCAAGATGGTGCGCTCGTCGTCGACGATTAGGACTCTTCGATTCTCCGCTCTCATCATTTCCTCTCGAAAAAGGGAAGCGCGATTGCGTCTCGCGCCCAAGACCAAAAATTGGCGCGGCCCAATTGGAAACGTTGCCCTTTACGCGCTGGGGCCGAGCGAGAGGACGACTTTTGTGACCAGAGCGGACGAAGCGGAATCGTAATGTGCGTGCAGCTGGCCATGATGCGCTTCGATGATACTTCGCGCGCGGAGCAGACCAAGGCCATAATGCCCATGCTTCATTTTCACGAAGGGCTGACGTCCCCACCGCGCGATTTCACCCGTGAATGCGCTCTTCGGTTCCGTCAGAGTAAAAAGCACATTGCCGCTCTCCATTTCCGCCGTGGCTTGGAGCGAGCCGGGCCCGCGTTCGTGTAGAAAAGCGTTCGCGAAGAGTTCGACGAACGCCGCCTCCAAGGCTTGCGGATCGATCTCGAGCTCGTCGTTTCCAAGATTCAACTTCCACTCGACTGCGCTGCTCTCGTCTGGAAATCGCGAGCTTATTTTTGCGCGCAGGTCCTCAAAAAATGCGGACGCCTCGTACGGCATCAAAGTTAATCTAATGTCCGCGAGGGCCTGCGTCACCGCCTGCAAACTCGCGCCCATTTCCGAGAGCATCGCGCGCAGCCGTTTCACTTCTTCCTTCATCTCGGCGTCGGGGGCGATCTCGCCGAGATAAGCCGATTGCAGTTCGACCGCGTTCAAGTGATTACGCAGATCGTGACTGAGTTGCCGGACGAAGCGTGTCACATCCGGCAGCGGCACTTGCACGGTCGCTTCCGGGTCGGGCGTCGGAGAACTCAGTGCCGTAGACATACGCGATTCTACACCACTTGGGAGCGGGCGCGCATTTCGTTAGCCTTCCAGAAGAAATCGAATCTCGCCCGGG